>JAGPHP010000031.1 GCA_018055415.1 Breznakibacter sp.
CAAAATCTTTTCGTAACTTGCATTAAAGTTGTTCATCTATTTATATGATTGGTATTCAGATAAATATACGAATTTCTACTCGAAATTCAATGAACAACTTTTTCTATTTTCTAAATGCACAACGGGTTACTATAAATTAATCATAATTGTTTCTTATTTACAAAATGAATACTCTCTTTTTACTATTTTGCAACCGCTAAAAAACATATTTAACGTTTACTCACCCATAGATTATTGTGGGTTTTCGAAAACTTTACGAATAAAATTACAGTGTGGTCTCTCAAAATATCATGAAAAACAAACGAAAAATCATCAATGATCCCGTTCATGGATTCATTACCATTCCATCAACCCTTATCTACCAGCTCATTGAGCATCCGTTTTTTCAACGACTCAGACGCGTAAAGCAGCTTGGAGTAACCTCAATGGTTTATCCTGGAGCACAACACACCCGCTTTCAACACTCGCTTGGCGCCATGCACCTCATGACCGATGCCATTGAAACATTGCGCGGAAAGGGGCATGACATCACCGAAGAGGAGGCCGAAGCTGTGCTCATTGCAATTCTACTCCACGATATTGGCCATGCGCCGTTTTCGCATGTGATGGAGAGTATTCTAATATCAAATGTATCGCATGAAGCCATATCTTTATTACTTATGAATGAACTCAATAAGCAATTTAACAACCAAATTACAACCGCTATTGAGATATTTACATTTAAATACAAGAAAAAATTCCTATCACAACTTGTATCTAGTCAATTAGATATGGATCGCCTTGATTATTTAAAGCGCGACAGCTTCTTCTCGGGCGTTCATGAGGGGGTTATCGGATCTGATCGAATAATAAAAATGCTCAATGTTTTTAACGATGAACTTGTTGTGGAGGAGAAAGGAATCTACTCTATTGAAAAATTCCTTGTTGCAAGACGATTAATGTATTGGCAAGTTTACCTTCACAAAACAGCTCTTGTTGCAGAGAGAATGCTTGTAAATATCATGTTAAGAGCTAAAGAGTTAGCCCAGCAGAACATTGAGTTATTTGCAACTCCACAACTACGATATTTCCTATATGGAGATATTAATCGTAACGCCTTTGTCACAAACAATATTACAATCGATAATTTCATTAATCTGGATGACAACGACATCTCTACAGCTATTAAAGTTTGGATGCAACACGATGACGCAGTATTATCAACTCTCTCCAAACAATTTGTAAATCGTCATCTTTTGCATATTGAGTTTAGCAATCGAGAGTTTGAATTGGGCACTATTCAAGCTAAACAGACCGAGACTATGCAAAAGCTCCATTTAAACTCTCTTCATGAGGCATCCTTCTTTGTTTTTGCCGATAGTATTGAAAATCATGCGTATCAAAAGAAAAATGACGATAATATAAAAATTCTAACTAAAGATCAACGAATAGTCGATATTGCTGATGCTAGCGATATGTTCGATCTATCTGTCCTTAGTAAACGAGTAACCAAACACTTCTTTTGCTATCCCAAAGATTATCAGACATTATGATCGTTTCTTGCAGATTTATAAGTTCAACCTCAATCGAAACAAAAAAATATTAACTTTGCACAAAATTTTTATCTATGGAATTCACCGCAAAACAGGTTGCCCAACTTATAAATGGAGTTGTAGAAGGCGACGAAAATGTTATCATTAATAATGTCTCGAAAATTGAAGAGGGAAAGCCAAATACTCTTACCTTTTTAAGCAATCCAAAATACGAACAATACATTTACAATACAGCGGCCTCTGTTGTGATTATCAATAAGGATTTTGAACTTTCAAAACCTGTCGTTCCAACTTTAATCCGCGTTGATAATGCCTACCAAGCATTGGCGCAATTACTAGATTTTTACTCACAAGCACAACCTAAAAAAACCGGCATTGAGCAACCATCCTTTATTTCCACTTCTGCTACGCTAGGCGATTTCACCTACGTAGGGGCATTTGCTTATATAGGTGAAAATGTAAAAATTGGCAACAATGTACAAATCCACCCTCAAAGTTATGTTGGTGATAATGTAACCATTGGCGACAATACAGTAATATATGCAGGCGCAAAAATATACCACAACTGCCGAATTGGTGAGAACTGTGTATTACACTCTGGTTCAGTAATTGGTGCAGATGGATTTGGATTTGCACCCGATGCGAACAACAACTACAAAAAAATTCCACAAATTGGCAATGTGGTGCTAGAAGATAATGTTGAGGTAGGTTCAAACACCACCATCGACCGCGCCACAATGGGTTCTACCTTTATTCGCAAAGGGGCAAAATTAGACAACCTTATCATGATTGGTCACAATGTTGAGGTTGGACAAAACACTGTAATGGCTGCGCAAACAGGAGTTGCTGGTTCAACCAAAATTGGAAGCAACTGTATGTTTGGAGGTCAGGTAGGTATCTCAGGGCACATTACAATAGCTTCAGGGGTTAAAATTGCTGCCCAGTCAGGTATTGGCGTAAACATTACTGTTCCTGAAGCCAAATTAATGGGATCACCAGCTTTTGATGCGGGTTCATACAACAAATCGTATGTTGTATATCGCAAACTGCCTGATTTGAAACGCCAACTTGAACTTCTTCAAAAAGAGGTTACCGAATTAAAAGCATCATTATAAAAATAGGTTCATAAATACAGCAATCAATTATGTCTCAAAATCAATGCACCATAAGTAAACCAATTAGTTTAAAGGGAGTTGGGTTACATACAGGCGTAGAGGTTACCTTAACGCTTAATCCAGCACCCGAAAATCATGGGTTTAAATTTAGACGAATAGATTTAGATGGCTCCCCAATAATTGAAGCGCTTGCCGAAAATGTCTCATTTACGCAACGAGGTACTGTTTTGAGAAATGGAGATGCCACCGTGAGTACTATTGAGCACTGTTTAGCAGCACTTACAGGTCTAGGCATTCAAAACTGTTTAATTGATTTAACAGGTCCAGAGGCTCCAATTTTGGATGGTAGCTCAAAATTGTTTGTTGAAGCCATTAAGAGTGTAGGTATAAAAGAGCAAGAAGAGGCCGTTAAGTACTTTATCGTAAAAGAGAAAATGGTTTATGAGAACAAGGAGAGCGGCGTTAAAATCGTGGCAATGCCTGATGATGAATACAACATCGACGCATTAATATCTTTTGATTCATCAAAGTATCTTGCCAACCAATTTGCTTCACTGTCCACAATATCAGATTTTGAAAAAGAGATAAGTAGCTGCCGAACATTTGTATTCCTGCACGAGATGGAGATGTTACTCCAACACAACCTGATAAAGGGTGGTGATATGGATAATGCCATTGTTATCGTTGACAGAGAGATAGCTCCTGAAGAGGTTGAACGACTAGCCAAACTGTTTAGTAAACCTGGAGTAACAATTACTTCAACAGGAATTTTAAACAACATCGAATTAGAGTTTCCAAATGAGATGGCTCGCCACAAGTTACTCGATGTCATAGGCGACTTGTCACTTATTGGTATGCCGATTAAAGGTAAAATTATTGCTACACGTCCTGGTCACTTCTCTAACGTTGAATTTGCTAAAATAATTCGCAAAGAGATCAAAAAGAGGATGCAAAAAGATGAAGCACCCTACTATAATCCTAACGACAAGCCCATTTTTGACATAAATGCAATAAAAAGCTTTCTCCCTCATCGTCCGCCTTTCTTATTAATTGACAAAATCATTTCCATTGATAAAAAGACTATTGTTGGCGTTAAAAATGTCACCCTCAATGAACCCTTCTTTGTAGGTCATTTCCCTGATGAACCTGTTATGCCAGCTGTTTTACAAATTGAAGCAATGGCTCAATGTGGTGGAATTTTAGTATTAAGCACACTCCCCGATCCTGAAAACTACTCGACCTACTTTTTAAAAATAGATAACGTTAAGATGCGGAAAAAGGTAGTTCCAGGCGACACATTAATATTTAAATTAGAACTTATATCAGAAATAAGACGTGGTGTTGCAAACATGCGCGGCACTGCTTATGTTGGTAACACCGTTGTGTCTGATGGCGAATTTATGGCTCAAATAGTAAAAACGAAGGGGTTATAGACATTTAGTTAAAAAGAATTACTACTTTAGCGAGATTTTTTATTTGACTGTATTTTTCAAAGTAAAACAAACAAATTATGACACAACCTTTAGCTTATATTCACCCTGAAGCCCAAATTGGAGCGAATGTTGAGATTGGACCGTTTACTACAATTGATAAAAATGTAGTAATTGGCGAAGGAACCATTATTGGGTCGAATGTAACTATATACAGTGGCGCCAGAATTGGTAAAAACTGTAAAATATTCCCGGGTGCTGTAATATCTGCTGTACCACAAGATTTGAAGTTTGCAGGTGAAGATACAACCGCTGAAATTGGCGACAATTGCACTCTACGCGAATGCGTAACTGTTAACCGAGGCACTGCGTCAAGAGGAAAGACCGTAGTTGGAAACAATTGCTTATTAATGGCTTATGTTCATATTGCGCATGATGCCGTTTTGGGTAATAACATCATACTTTCTAATGCTTGCCAAATTGCAGGTGAAGTGGAGATTGATGATTATGTTGTAATGGGAGGTACCAGTGGTGCACATCAATTTGTAAGAATCGGAACACACGCAATGCTTCAAGGCGGCTCTAAAATTGGACAAGATATCCCACCTTATGTTATTGGTGGACGTGCAAGACTCTCTTATGCTGGCATTAACATAGTCGGATTAAGACGCAAAGGCTTTAGCAACGAAAAGATTGAGGAGATTCAAGGCATGTATCGTTTAATATACAATAGTGGCTTGAATAACAGTGCTGCTCTAGCTAAAATTGAAGAGACTTTTGCACCTTCTGTTGAGCGAGATACCATTTTGAATTTTATTAGATCTTCAAAACGAGGTATTTTAAGAGGACATAAAGCAGGAAGCAGCGAAGAGTAATTGATACTGCTGGAATAAAATAAAGGCTCGTAAATTAAGTTTTACGAGCCTTTTCTATCTATTTAAGAGAGTTTTATGAAATAAATGCTAAATATTTATTGATGGTTTTATTAAATAGCTCTTTTCGAATTACAACATATTGAAATAACCAAATACCAAATATAGCTGTTAATGCACCGGCAATAACATCGAGCAAATAATGATGTCCACTATATACAGCCGAAAACCAAATCCCAATAACAAATAGACCAAAAAACCAATTAATTAATCCCAACTTATTTTTGACACCAAAATAGAGCACGACTATTGGATAAGCCGAATGCAGAGATGGCATAGCCGCAAAGACATTCGAATTACGGCTATAGATTGATTGAAAAAGTGGTACGTCAAAAAAGTGATCAAATCTAATTAACCCTGCAGGATTACCCGGAATGTTAAAAAGTGGTTCAGTTCCAAACTGAGCCAAATACCATGGTGGCGCAGCAGGATGAACGTAATAGAGTGTAAAGCCTATTAGATTTGTAAGTAAAAAGGTGAGTGAGAAATAGAGAAATTGTCGTTTATCTTTCAAATAAAAATAAAGTCCAAGTCCTAAAGGAATTGGAATCCAATTAATATAAAAAAGACCACTAACTACATCAAAAAAAGCATTGTTGTGAATAGCAAAATATTCGTTAGGAGTTAAGATTGACGCTCCTGAATGAATACCAAAAAGTATCTTCTCGAGATTATAAATTGGTAAAATATCGATAACATTAACACTATAGTTCGGGAATGCTTTCATTAAATCGTAAACAATACCGAAAACAATAAAGATGGCAAACGCCGAGATAAATTTGCGTGTTGAATCGCTTATCAGAAAGAGCATATTAAATACTCCTACTAGAAGAATATTTTCTGTTTTAATTTCAACAAGTATGGCTATTAGAGATAGATAGATTGCCGAACAGATAGCTAACAAAGAGATTGTTTTAAAATTGAGAGTTTCCTTGGGAAAGAGCATTGATGAACGTTATTAGAATGATATTTTTTAAGGGATAAATTTTTCACGTATAGGTTTTCCGGTAGCTAATTCGATACCGAAAACCTCGATATAACGAACAACAGGGAACCAAAAGGTGCCACCGTCTGTTTTAATAAAGATTTTATCAACCTGTAACATTTTATCGTTTATCGAGAGATATGCATGATATTGATTGTCTGTATTAGATTTCATCAACAATAAACTCTTTTTATCGTAACAAACAAACGATACACTTTGCGTTATTTTTTCATCATCTAATGGTTTAAAATTTAAGCCATAGGCATACTTGCGTTGAATAAACGAAAGCTCTTCTAGGTTACCACCCTCTTCATAGCGAATCCAATAGGGATGTATTGGTTTTTCAATATCCACAATCCCATGCGTGTCGCAATTGAGCTCGTAGGCAATGGTGTTTTTATTATGAGATCGTTGCACGTAGAAAAGCAGTTTATCACTCTTTGGCGGAGTGGGATAGTCATCTTCAGGATTGGGCGTTTGTGCAACACCAAATACTGAAATGGTTAATAGAAGCACCCATACTATGCCTATCTTTAGCACTTTATTATTCATATTGTTAGTTGTTTTGCAGCTGGTTATGACTATTCATAAGACGCTTAATAGCAGTAATATTTGCTAAAATAGCCACAACCGTAATTGGAATCGTAAATATTGATATTGTTTCGAAAATCTCAAAAGGCAGCCAATCGATAAAATATCGTTGATTACCACCAGTTATCGACGATACTATTCCACAAGCTAAACCAGATACACCTATTGTAACAATTCGCTCGGGACGCTGCATTAATCCCTCTTTACATTCAATACCAAGACCCTCAGATCTAGCTCGCACATAGCTTACCATCATGGATCCTATCATGGCTATAAAAGCCATCAGTGAACTTATAAAGAAGTGATTAGCCACCAGATAGTAGCAAATGCCAAGAAACATCACTAATTCACTATATCGATCCATAACCGAATCGAACAAAGCTCCAAATTTCGACGACATATTTCCTAAGCGAGCCACCTGACCATCGAGCATATCAAATAGTCCTGCAAATAAAATTAATCCGGCACCCCAACCAACAGACGACAGATCGTTGCGACTGGTTTCCTCGGCGCCTCTAATAAATACAATTGCTGCTATAATATTAATGATAAACCCGATCATCGTTATCATATTAGGTGTAATATGCAACTTAACCAAAAGTTTAACGAATGGATTAATAATCCTATAAATGAGTTGTTGCGCAAAATCTCTTGCTTTCATATATCTTGTTTTTGTTGTTAAAAGTCGAATTTAAATCGAACACGAATACCAGTTCCTGAAACGTTTGGGTGGTCGAGATAGGTAAGACGTTTAACCAAATCGACCCGAAATAGTTTAAGAATATTCGACACCCCTACACTCGCTTCAATATATGGTTTTTCCTCTAAAGTATAAGTTATAGGCACACCGTTTTCATCGGTAGGGAATTTAAATAGATCCGGATGATCAATAGGATTATTCTCATCACTTAGGCGTCCGTAAAGAATTTTACACGTGGCAACCTCTCTAAATTTAAGCCGTTTTAGTAAAGGCACCTTATTAAAAATAAATCCATTAAAAGAGTGGTCAACATTAAGTGAGGTATATTCATCGCTAACAAACTCTAAGAAGTTCATTAAGTTATACGACATGATTTGGTAAGAGTACGTTTGGTTTGCATGATGAATCATCAGCAAAGGATAGGGGACCGATCCAAACTGTTTTCCAGATTCCCAAATGACGTCGGTATATCCAAGAACAGATAGATTAAATCGTCGACTAACAGAGAATTTAAGATTATGATAATTATAATCGTTACCCAAGAAGTTTGCACCAAGTGTGTATTGTAGTTGCAATACCGGATAGCTGGATGGCACGGGAATACGATATTTCTTACCTTGGTAGAACTTTTCGTGGGGAGCATATCTAAGTGTAAGGCCTACCTCGGATGTTGTCAACAGATCTACATCATTCTTGTACGAACTGTAATCGGTGTGATTAAAATAGATGTTTCCACCGGGTGTTTGCTCTTGGTACTGATACGATGCCCCAATTGACATGTGGTTTGGAAATTCGTTAAGATACTCAAATCTAGCAGTTTTATTATAAAAGAGTTTGTCGTTAACCCCACGTTTTATGGATAAGAGGACATTATCTTCTTGTACAAACTGAAGTTCTTGACCTGGTATTTTTGTATCAACTTGATAACTTGCTTTTATCGATTTAACCGGAAATTCATAGATTGATTTGTTGGTAAGCGAATAAGTTGTACCCAAATAATATTTCCATTTTTCGTCGGTAAAGCCATAAGCAGCATATGTTTCGTAAGTAAAACGTTTACTAAATTTAGGAGTTGTTCTGCCTCCAAATCGTACTCTAACACCCTCAATAGGATTATAGCTATAGAATGTATTAACTGGGCCAATTTCAAAATATCCCAAATCACGATATCCGGTTAAAAGAAGCATAGCAATATTCATGGTTCGTTTAAAAGCAGGTACTTTTTGAACGCTATCCATGGTTGCATAAACGCCTAATTCCGATTTTGCCAGAGGCTGATGTCGATGGGCATTCCAATAGGCTGTATCTTGTTTTTCTGCATCTAAAGTCATCTTTTTTTCAACGCCTTTGTATGTGCTATCGGGTCGTTGCACATTTAAAAGGTAATTTTTATAAGAGACACTTCGTTGCCCATAAATACCCATCCCTTTATCGATAAATCCAAAATCAACGCCAATTTCATCTTCAGTTAACATCCATCCCGTAGAGTCAACTTTGGCAAACTCTTGTTTGATGTTTAAGCTACGAACCCAATTTAAGTTAATACTCTTATTTACGTAAAGTTCCACCTTTTTTATTGCATATTTTTCTTGTGGCATTACATACAAAAAACCTTGAAATAGAAGATCAGTCTTATTATACGGCGATACAAAGAGCTTGATACACTTTTTATTATCTATCAGGACTGTATCCATGATGAAATATTTGTAAAAAGTAGTAGCGGTAGTTGCTACCGGACTCAAGAATTGATTGGTAACTACGGTAACATTATTGTCATAAATATCGATGTCTTGGTATAAATATTTCATATAATCATTCAAACCCTGATTATCAATATACCCGTCAAAACCAACTAATTTTTGTGCTTTAACAAGAGATTTTGAGCTATATGGAGATTTACGATAGTAGCAATCTGCAATATTTTCTTCTAAATAGACAGGTAACAAAGGTGTTCCTACAATTTTTGTTGAATCCAAATTATTAAAAACAAATTGGAAATCTCTAAACACTCGCTTTTTCTTAAAGTCCTCGGTAACATTACTTAATGCAAACATGAGCTTTTCATATTTCTCATATTCGTAGTAAGCAAACTCCTCTTTTTTATTATGCTTTTTGTTTGCAATAACACTATCAATAAGCTCTATTGCCGGATTATTTTTCTTCTTAAAGCGTTCGCGTTTACCTTTTACAACAACTTCGTCGATGGATGTAGTTACTTGGTTTAACTTAATGCGAATGGTTTGTACCTTCCCTTTTTGAATTGAGATAACTTTAGATTCAAACCCCAATATAGAGACTTGGACTTTCTCTGTTGCTTCGTAAGAGCTAATCTTAAATTCACCATCCAAATTGGCTATTACCCCAACATTTGAACCGACAAATGAAACGCTAGCAAAAGGCAATGGTTCATTAGTGCTAGCATCAACCACGATACCACTAACCGTAGTTAAAACTCTGGCGTTTTGTGATTGAACAAAAGATATACTAAGACATAACATTAGCAGTACTAAAACCACAAACGAATACCCTTTTTTACTCATATATTAGTTTTAAATACAAATGCCTTTTGCAGATGAAAATTGACTAAGATGCCAAATGAAACTGCCACTACAACTTTTGATATCATATAATTAACATGAAAATATTCGGTTAAAATATACATCATACTAATGTTGAGCGTTAAGTTGGTAATCCATAGTAGAATATATCGCACTATAAGCTGACTATTATTGGCGGTCTTGCAGTTAAACACCCAATATTTGCCGAGTAAAAAATTACAACCACCGCCTGAAATTGTTCCAAGACAAGACGATGCGACATACCAAAACCCGAGATATTCAGTGAGAAAAAACGTTATGCTAAAATCGACACAAGATGAAACAAATGAGTTTATCTGTGCTTTAATAAAAGTTTCGGGAAGGAATCGCATATTCACTTATTTCTTCTATCTAATTGTTTTTATGCCAAAAACTACAATTTGAATTACGATATTGGCATATACGCCAGCTAAAACATCATCAAACATCACTCCCCAGCCGCCTTTTAGCTTCTCAGCTCTTTTTATATATAATGGTTTTACAATATCAAAAAAACGAAAAAGTAGAAATGCGCCTAATGTGTATTGCCATTCTGAAGGTATAAATAGCAGTGCAATCCATACTCCAACAACTTCATCGATAACAATTTTTGAGGGATCTTTTCCCCATTCTGATTCTAATTTGTTAGAAGCTATGATTCCCAAACATAGAAACAGTATGATGAGTAGACCCAATATCATATTTACTTGTGATAATGAGTTTATAATAAGTAAATACACTGCTATTCCACCAATTGCACCCATTGTTCCAGGTGCAATTGGTGAATATCCTAAGCCAAAAGCGGTTGCAATTAATCTATTAATTAACCTCAACTGTTTCATCGTAATAATCTAAACCTAAGTGTGTTATTAGATCTTCGCCTTGCAAATATCTTAGTGTGTTTTCTAATTTTAAAAGTTGCTTGAACACATCGTGCATTGGAGTTAGTCCATCAGCAGTTTGTGGCGATTTAAAATAGAATGATAACCACTCTTGAATTCCGCTCATATCTGAACGTTTTGCTAAATCTAAAAACAACGCAAGGTCAAGCACAATCGGAGCAGCTAATATTGAGTCGCGGCATAAGAAGTTAATCTTAATTTGCATTTTGTAACCCAACCAGCCTGAAATATCGATATTATCCCAGCTCTCTTTGTTATCGCCACGTGGAGGGTAATAGTTAATACGAATCTTATGGTACATATCGCCGTACAATTCAGGATTATTTTCTGGTTCTAGGATTGAGTCTAAAACACCAAGTTTAGAAACCTCTTTCGTTTTAAAACTTTCTGGATCATCTAAAACTTCACCATCTCGGTTACCTAAAATATTTGTAGAGAACCAGCCATCAATACCTAAACCACGAGCTTTTAATCCCGGAGCAATGATGGTTTTCATTAAAGTCTGACCAGTTTTAAAGTCCTTACCCATTATTGGAGTATTGGTTTTTTTTGATAGCTCTATGAGTGCCGGAACATCGCATGAAAGGTTTGGAGCTCCATTCGCATAAGGGACGCCACATTTTATTGCTGCATAAGCATATATCATACTTGGAGGGATCGACAGATCATTCTCTTTAAGACCTTTTTCAAATGCACTTAACGATGCGTGAACAGCCGATTCTTCGATATAAACCTCAGTTGATCCACACCACACCATTACTAAACGAGAACAGTTATTCTTGGCTTTAAATGTTTCGATATCTTTAATAAGCTCATTAGCCAAATCCATTTTTGTTGGAGCCGATTTGATGTTGTCGCCGGTAATGTTTTTAACATATCTCTTGTCAAATACCGCGCTCATTGGCACAATAGCCGACAATTCGGGTTTGATTGCATCAAGAAGAGGCTTCTCTAAAACGCCCGCTTTTACAGCAGCTTCGTAAGCATTATCTTTATAGGCATCCCATCCACCAAAAACAATATCTTCAATTTTTGCTAATGGAACAAAATCTTTTACACGTGGATTTCTATTTTCGGTACGTTTTCCTAATCGAATTGTACCCATTTGTGTGTATGATCCAATAGGTGAACCGATACCATTTCTTGTAGCTAAGACTCCTGCAATAAAGGTAGTTGCAACAGCGCCCATTCCAGGAAGCAACACACCCAATTTTCCATTTGGATTTTCAATTTCTCGTTTCATTTTTTCGCTTTTAGATTAATTTAACCAACCCTCTTTTTTGTACCATTTGATTGTTTCGGCCAATCCACTTGCTAGTGAATGTTTGGCTTCAAAGGCAATATCATTTTTCAATTCCGAAATATCACATACCCAATTGCTTGCTTCTAACTCTTTTACTTTTGGAAGATTAAGTGCAGTGGCTTTACCTTGCATTTTTCCAACTTTCTCAGATATATAAGCGATTATCTTTACCAAGAATAGAGGCACTGATAGTCGGAAAACTCTCTTGTTAAATTCACGAGATAGAATCTCTCCCATCTCTCTTTTTGAATAAATATTACCATCCGAAATGAAATAACACTTATTGACTTTATCTGATTCAATAAGATTAAACATGGCATTAACCAAGTCACTTACATAAATAAACGTTAGATTTTGATTGTGTTTTCCAATAAAAAACTCAAATCCGCTGTTAATCAATTTTATGTTTATAAAGATATCCCTTTCACCAGGCCCATATACCGCCGTTGGTCGAATAATAAGATAAGGTGCTACCTTTTGCTCGCGCACATAGATCTCTCCCATTAATTTACTTTCGCCATATTTTGTCACCGGATTGGGTAAATCCAACTCCGTGATTGGTTCAGATGAGTGCGGCTTTCCAGGCCCGTATGCAGCTAAGCTACTCACATATAAAATCTTATCCGGAACTCTATTGGCTTTACCTAATGCCTGCACTAGATTGCGAGTAAAATCACGGTTTATCTTAAAATATTCCTCATCTTTATTTGCCTTAGTAACTCCTGCATTATGAATAACGTAATCCATTCGTGGTAATGATTCAAAAACTATAGCCATTGCTTCAAGATCAGACATATCAAGTGTTATAATCTCAATCTGTTTTGTCTTTAAAGTCTCAATATTACTCGATTTTCTTACAGTGGCGTATACTTTATAACCACGCGTCAAAGCTTCATCAACAATAAAATTGCCAATAAACCCACTTGCACCTGTTATTAATATATTTTTCATCTCCTTAGCTAAGGTGCTTAATAAAACTTCTGTGTCTAAGATGCTCTCTCTGCTCGTAGTTATCCCATAATAGGAGCGCACGAGTATTAGTTTCGAGCTGTGGATTGGTGACTGCCGTTTTTATACCATTTTTGATATAGGCTTTCATCAATTCTGTATAGTAGATGGAGTGAATACCTTTTCCTTGGTAATCGGGTCTGACACCATTAAGATACATATCAATAATCGTATAATTTTTAAGTGCTTTATAGATATGATACAACCCGCGAGGTATTAAATTACCATTGGCTTTTATGAGTGCCTGAGATAGCGATGGCATTGATACTCCAAAGCCTACTACTTCATCCTTTTCATTTAATACAAAACAGACAAACTCGGGAATAATAAATGAGAAGTAATCTTTGGTGTATTGCGCTATTTGCTTATCTGTTAAAGGTACAAACCCATATAAATCTTTAAACGCCACATTAAGGGTGTCAAACATACTTTTTGCATAAGGTAATAACTCCTTAGCCGTTTTTACTTTAAGCGGACGAACATTATATTTCTTGCATATAATTTGAGACATACGCTCTAAATTATCGGGCACTTCCGACGGAACTTTTATCTCTTTCTGAACCCAATCGGCATCTTTTGTGTAGCCATTATTAGCCATGTGGGTTAAATAATAGGGCTGATTATAGAGTACAGCCATGGTTCCAACTTCATTAAAACCTTCAACTAACATACCCTCCATATCCATATCAGTAAAGCCTAAAGGCCCCTGAATGGCTGACATTCCTTTGGATTTTACCCAATTTTCGGCAGTATCGAGAAGTGCTTTCGACACCTCTTTATCATCGATAAAATCAAACCATCCAAATCGTCCATTTTTCTCACCCCATATCTCAACAAATTTGTTGTTAATAATGGCGGCAATTCGTCCCACGATTTTACCCTCTTTAAAGGCCAACCAATATTTAGCTTCGCAATAATCAAACGCCGGATTCTTTTTCCGATTTAATATCTCTTTTTCAAAATAGTGAATAGGTGTTACTCTATATTTATTTCCCACATACAAGGTGTCGGGAAATTTTACAAATTTTGATAACTCAGACTTGGTGGTAACTTCTTTTATTTCAATCATCTCTAGATTAGTTTTGACCAACTAGCATAAGGATTCCAAGTGACTTAGCAACTTTACTCATTTTAGATATTGCAATATCTATTTGCTCCTTTGTGTGCGTTGACATCAGTGAAAAACGAATAAGCGAAGCATCGCTCGTTGTTGCAGGAGATACAACTGGATTTACAAACACCCCTTCCTCTGAAAGAAGTTTTGTAAACTCAAATGTCTTATAATCGTCTCGAACATAGACTGGAATAATTGGTGATTGAGTATCTCCAACATCAAAACCTTTAGCTTTAAATTGTTCTATGGCGTAATGAGTTAGTTCCCAAAGTTTTGTTATTCGCTCTGGTTCGGCTTGAATCACCTCTAAGGCAGCTAAAGTACTAGCTGTTGACGATGGTGTCATGCTTGCGCTAAACATCAACGAACGTGCATTATGTTTTAGAAATTCGATAGTTGAATGATCGGATGCAATAAAACCACCTAATGAGCCAAACGATTTGCTAAAAGTCCCCATGATAAGATCAACATCATTTGTCAATCCAAAGTGGTCGGCAGTTCCTCTTCCGCAATTTCCTAAAACGCCTAACGAATGAGCATCGTCAACCATAATATTGGCATTGTATTGCTTCGCCAATTTTACAATCTCAGGCAATTTTACAATATCTCCCTCCATACTAAAAATCCCGTCGACAACAATTAGCTTACCATTTGCCAATGGTAATTTCTGTAGTACCTGTTCTAACGAGTTCATATCGTTATGTTTATACTTTATAGATTTCCCAAAAGCTAACCGTGAACCTTCAATAATTGAAGCATGATTTAGCTCGTCAAGTATTAGATATTCATTTCGTCCAACCATGGCCGATACAACACCTAGATTTACTTGAAATCCTGTACTAAAAACTAATGCAGCATCTTTGCCTACAAACTCAGCTAATTTAGCCTCAAGTTCAAGATGAATATCGAGTGTTCCGTTTAAAAAGCGAGATCCTACACAACCTGAGCCATATTGATCGATTGCATTTTTTGCCGCCTCCTTGATTTTTGGATGATTTGTTAATCCTAAATAACTATTTGACCCAAACATTAAGACCTTCTTACCATTGATTACAACCTCTGTATCTTGCTCTGTTTCAATGGCTCTGAAATACGGATAAATACCAAGGTCTTTAATAGACTTAGAAATTGTATAATTCTTTGCTTTGTCTAAAACACTCTTTTTTTCCATCTTAATAATTTTTTACCAATTATTTTACTTTTTTACTCTAAGTATAGTCTATTGTTTATTGCAAGTTTTCAAGCTATTATATTCATATAGATTGAAATCTTGATGTATATTGAATTACAACTTTATTAGAGAGTAAATTTGTTCATACTGCATTTTTAATAAAAATAAACTCCTATCAACAGATTGCTCTTTTAAGATGCTTTTAAAAATACTTCCTGCCAATGCGGCAATATTGATGGCTAAAATTGTTGTGTCGATATTGCTGTTAATTTCATTTTTCTCTTTTGCGCTTTTAATTATATCCTCCCAATTATTTTGATATTTCACCTCTCTATCCCGCGCTTTCTCCATAAAGTTAGGATAGTAGCTTTTGCCTCTATAAATAATAAAAACAGATGTGGGTCGAGGACTTCTTTATTGGTAATTTCTTTAATCTCCTCTATTCGTAATCTTATTTGATCAATCTGTCTCTCAATTGCAACTTTTAGAGGAGTACCATGAGACGATCCTTCAATACTAAGAATAGGACATGTAAGATAGTAGTTATCAATCACTTCAATAAAAAGCTCTTCCTTACTTTTAAAATAGTGATAAAATGCACCTTTTGTCATTCCTGTAGCCACCTCAAGATCGGCAATAGTGGCCGCCTTGTAACTTTTACAAATAAATAGACCTAATGCTTTAGTTACTATGTGTTTACGAGTCCCCATAAATAATGCATACCAATTGGTATGCAAATCTACAACATTATCTTAATTATAAAAGACTTATAATGTCAAAAAAAGATAAATATTAAAATAGCCCGAGTTTTTAGAGTAGATTTGATAGATTAAGGCAACAAATGTTGTTTGCGAAAACTGGGGTCTAGCTGTGTAATACTCTTATTGATAGTTGATTGGAGTGAGCTGTGCCTAAATGAGAATATGTTGCTAGGATAAGGAGGGCTATTTAAGACTCCTGAAAATTCGTACCGATGCAAGGTAAGCAAGTGGAGCCGTTAAAAATGCAGCTAAAATATCAATTGCATAATGAGCCCTAATATAAACGGTTGAAAAAATAAGAAGTATTGCAATTGGTAAAAGCCACATCCATAATTTAGGAATCTCTTTGTATACAATATAAATTAATATCAAACACATCGCTACATGAGAACTTGGAAAGGCCGCAGTTGGTGCCTCTCCTAGATTTTGAATAAAACGAATTGCGTCTCCAAAAATATAACCCTGTGGAAGTATTGGTAGATCTGTAAGATAGAATTGGGGGCCTGATACCGGAAAAATGATAAAAATGAGGTAATAGATTAAAAATGAGCAGATGATTACAAAGATTGATCTTTCGGCAACCTGATTACCTTTCTTTAGAAATAAAACTACCGGAATTGCTAAAATTAAGAGATAATACGCGAAGTAGCCAAAATACATGCTTTCGGCAAATAATGGCGATGAGATGAGGAGAGAGAAGTCTACTGATGGTTGAAATCCAAAGATTGTTTTTTCAAGATTGATAAACCAATAATCTAAGTTATGTTGGAAGATCAGATTATTCAGATAGTCTGTCTCTTTATACAGAAACCCAAGAAAGAGTAGGGGATAGAAGGTGTAAATCCATTTTATTCGATTTGTGAAAGTAGGTGTTTTAAAGCGCCCCCAACTAAATAATGTTACCATTGAAATATACCCTAGATGTTGTAACAAAACATTATTTCCATCGCACATCGTCAATGTTTGAATAATTACAAATGGTAACGTTATAAGTAGATATAGCATTAGAATTTGCTCCGTTGGGATTAAATTTTTAACGGCAGCCTGGAACATAAGTCTTAATTATAAAATGGTTTATTTTGCATAGAATATACACAAATTGCACTACATCAAAACCTGAACTCAATGAGTCTGGCGTGTACATTAAGAGTGTAAAATGGAAATCTATAAATTTATTTAGTAGAATTGACTGCAATAAAAAGGGGAAAGAAATTAATCTTAGCCCTTTCTGTTGCCCCTAAAAGCATATTTTTGGTTTTTTTATTTAGATAGCGGTTCACTGCTAACTAATTTGTAACCCTTACCATGCACATTAAT
>JAGPHP010000165.1 GCA_018055415.1 Breznakibacter sp.
TCTGCGGATAGTGCGCTTGCTATTACGAATGAGTTGAGTCCAAGTTTTGCAACAGCGTACATTTGGAGAGGTCGTATTCAAAGTATCTTAGATCCAGAAGCTAAGCAGACGCTTGCAAAGGGTTTTTATGAGAAGTCGGTTGAAGTGCTTAATGCTTCAGCAGACAAGAGCAAGTTGAAGAAGCCTTTTATTGAGTGTTATAACTATTTAGGTTCGTATTACTATTTCCAATCTGAACGTACCAAGGGTGATGAGATGAAACAAAATCTAACTCAATCAATCTCTTATTTTGAAAAGGTTCTTGAGCTTGATGCAGAGGATATTAATACTAAGGATAAAATTGAGAAATTGAAGGTTGCTTTAAAATAGTTTACTTTGTTGATATTTTTGGAGCATAGTGAGGATTTCCAAATTGTGCTCCATTTTCTTTTTATAGACATTTCATTTTATAACTAAAATAATGTGGTTTAACATTTCAAGGGCAATTTTAAAATTCCGTATTCAAATTTTAGTACTAGTGTTATTATTGACTCTAGTAATGGGCTATTTTGCGTTTCGTGTTCAGATGTCGTTTGAAATTGCAAGAGTGCTACCAGCTGGAGATTCTACTTTTGTTACGTATCAAAAGTTTAAGTCTCTTTTTGGTGAAGATGGAAACGTATTGGTGTTAGGAGTTCAAGATAAAGATCTTTTTAAATTAGAGAAGTTTAATGCATGGTACGATTTGGCTAAGTCGATCGAAAATGTAGAGGGAATAAAAAGTGTTACTTCGCTGGGGTCATTGATCTATGCGAACAGAGATGACTCTACTCGCACCATTGATGTTAAACCAATTTTTTCGCACAAACCCCAAACTCAGTCAGAGCTTGATAGTTTGAAGGATCTTTTATTTTCAATACCAACCTATAAGAATTTGGTTTATAATCCTGATGATTACTCTACAGTAATGGCCGTTACCTTCAAGAAGGAGTATTTAAATAGTGCTCGTCGCGCAGGAATGGTCTCTGAGATTAAAGCGTTAGGCGAGCAGTTTGAGAAAGATCAAGGTGTTGATGTTTATTTCTCTGGAATGCCGTATGTTCGATCAGAGTATATGAAGATTGTTTCAGAGGAGATGAAGTTATTTCTGATACTAGCTGTATTGGTTACTTCTGTAATCTTATTCCTATTCTTTAAATCATTTTCAATAGTCTTTTTTACCATGCTTATAGTTGGTATTGAGGTTGTTTGGTCAATTGGTTTAATAGAGTTATTTGGATACAAAATTTCTATCTTATCGGGCTTAGTAGCTCCAATAATTATTGTCATTGGAATACCTAATTGTGTATTTTTAATTAATAAATATCAAAGTGAGTATGCTAAATCTCGAAAAAAAGGTGAGGCACTGCTTAAAATGGTCGATAGAATTGGATTAGCACTTCTGTTGGCAAATATTACCACAGCTATTGGATTTGGGGTGTTTTATTTTACGGGAAGTGTTTTGCTTACGGAGTTTGGCGTTATTGCGGCAATAAATGTGATGCTAACATTTATCCTCACTTTGGTGATGGTACCTATTGTATTTAGTTTTTTACCTGCACCGTCGTTAACTAAAGTTGAGCACTTATCGGGAAAGCGAATTACTAAGATTTTGTCAATTGTTGACACTCTAGTTCATAATCATAGAGTTGCGGTTTACACTATAACAGCAATATTAACTGTTATTTCACTTTATGGGATCACTCAGATTAAGTTAATTGGCTTTGTGGTTGATGATTTACCAAAGAATCATCCGATATTCTCAGATTTAAAGTTTTTTGAGACCAAATTTCATGGAGTGTTGCCTTTTGATGTATTTGTGGATACCAAGAAGCCTAATGGGGTATTTGCCGATAATGCTGTTGTATTAAGTAAGATACAAAATCTTCAAAAGCGTTTGGCTAAATATCCTGAGTTATCAAAGCCATTGTCTGTTGTTGAAGGAGTAAAGTTCTCTTATCAGGCTTTTAGGGGGGGCGATTCGAAATACTATGTTTTACCTCCACCAATGGAGATGAAAAAGATGTTGCCATATCTCTATAAGGATAGTAGTAATGCCGATATGGGGCGCCTTTCAGGGGTTGTTGATACTACCCGCACCTATACGCGCATTAGCTATCAGGTTGCCGACGTCGGGTCGGTTCGGATGAAAGAGATGGTGGCAGAGATAAAGCCAATGGTGGACTCAATATTTCCCCCATCTACCTACAATGTTGAGCTAACAGGGCATAGCTTGGTCTTTTTAAAAAACAACGACTATTTACTCAAGAATCTATTTGAAAGTTTATTAATTGAGATAGTTTTAATTGCACTAATTGGAATGGTTCTTTTTAGAAGTGTGCGTATAATCATACTTTCAAAGTTACCTTGTATCATCCCGTTGATTTTAACAGCTGGAATTATGGGCTTTGCTGGAATTGAGTTTAAGGCCTCAACTATTTTGATCTTTACGATAGCATTTGGTCTCGCTTCCGATGGAACGATCTATTTCTTAACGAAATACAGGCACGAGTTACGCAAGCCTGATGCAACTATTGGTTCATCGATTACATCTACGATCAAAGAGACCGGAATTTCGATGGTTTATACAACCATGATTCTCTTCTTCGGATTTATCATATTTGCTTCGTCGAGTTTTGGCGGTACAATAGCGTTGGGTTTATTGGTTTCAATAACACTTTTTGTTTCACTCATTACAAATTTGGTTTTATTGCCTTCCATATTGATTTCGATTGGCAAGAAGTCTGTTCAGAAAGAACTTACAGAGGAGTCATTATTGGAGGTTGATGACGAGGAAGAGGAGAAAGTCTAGAGACGATATTTTTTTAGGAAAGGTCTGCCAATCAACTTAGCAGACCTTTTTTTGTGGGAATTATAATTCCGTAAAATACGAGGATTTGTCGTTATTATGGATAGCTACGAGGATACGGTTGTTTCGATGGAGATGTAAAGGGTGATATTGAATTCTTGCATTTACGCAGATTAAAGTGTCTCTTTAATGCGTATGTCTCTCCCCTTTGTGTTTAGTACTACGAACAAAAGCATCCTGGTACTCTCCGTTGGCTTGTATCGATTTTAATGCCTCTATTGCAGCCTCTTTTGTCTTGAAATTACCCACCGTATATCGTGTGTAACCATCTATACAGCGATGCGTTTTAATTTTATACTCGGTTACATTTGCGAAATAGTTTTTAAACGGTCTAGATCTGCGTTTCAATGCAAGCAACTGTATGGTGTATTCTCTATTTTCGTTTATAATTTTGGGTGCGAGTTCTGTAGTCGTCTGATGCTTTTCTGCCAATGCATCTTTGTTAACAACTGATGTGTTCTCTTTATTTGATATTTTGTCGTTTGTTGAAACTATTTTTACGGACTGGCTCTTCTGTGAAATAGCTTTCTCTTCATTTTGAATATCTAAAGATTGAACGGTTTTATTGTTTGATAGGAGAAGTGGAGGTTCGATTTGCAGAGAATCAAAACTTATAAATTTGGATGTAGGTTTATATGCTAATTCGTTCGATACTGTGATCTCTTTGATTACATCAGTTGTGCCTGCCTCCTTTTGAACTACTTGATAAGATTTTCCAGTTTCAAGAAACATAAGAACTTCTCCTTTCTTATTAGGCGAGTAGTTTCCTACTATCTGGATAGGGTCTTTTTGTGTAACAAGAATTCGAACTTTTCCATTTGATAGATTTGTTGAATCTTTAGGGATTATTTGACCTTCTATCACTGCCAAATCACCTTCTAAAAACTTTTTAAATTCTACTCTATAAATGTCGGTTCCTCCATAGTTCTCTCCTTGGCGTGCAGATGCATAAAATGCATGATCTTTTGTTATTCCTGGAGCAAAGGAAAAGTCGTCATCAGGAGAATTAATAGGGTAGCCTAAGTTGATAGGCTCATTCCAGGTGCTGTCTGCTTTCATCTGACTGTAAAATACATCCATTCTGCCCATAGAGTTATGACCTTCGGAGGCGAAGTAGAGTGTTTTACCATCATAGTGAAATATAGGTGTTTCTTCGTCTTCAGGCGAATTAATATTAGGTCCAAGATTTGTTAAAGAACCCCATTGTCCATTATCGTTTTTTCGTACTAAGTAAATATCTTTTCCTCCCAAACCACCTGGCCTATCACTTGTAAAGAAAAGAGTGCTTTTATCTGGCGACAAGCAGGCGTGAGTTTCATTGTAGGGCGAGTTAATTGGAGCTGGGAGCTTAAATGGCTTGCCCCATCTAGAACCATCAAATATAGTTTGATAGAGACTTTGACCCTCATCATCATTTCTAAAAAGGAAGAGATCCACTCCATCTGCAGAGAGAGAAAGAGCTGATTCATTTTCAAAATTCTTGAAGAATACTTCTAATAAAAAGTTTTTACTCCATTGATTAGAGGAGAGTGTCGAGTGGTAAATTTTTTCTGGATTGTCTCCATCAGCTAAATTGCGTTCTTTTTCTCTTTTTTGGCGGGATGTGTAATAGAGTTGCTCTTCAGAGAGAGAGACTACTGGTGTGTGGTCATTAGCTTTTGTATTAACTTTATCACCAAGGTTTTTAATCGTTATCTCTACTGGATTATCCATGAAAATCATTGAATTCTTGCAAATTCTAATCTCGTCCTCAATCTCGTTCTTGAGTTCTGTATCTGTTTCAGCAATGATTTTTTGAAGCTCACGATATGTCTTGATTGCTTGTAGTGGCTTGAAATTAAGCTGGTAAGATTTTCCTAAGGTTAGAAGTATGTCTATTGATAAGTCGGAGCTGATGAGTGTTGTGTCTAATAAAGTTCGAGCTTTCAGCAAGGTTGATACAGCAGAGTCTGCTTGTGTAAGGTTGAGTTGGCAAACGCCAATGTGGTAAAGTAACTCTGCCGATGATTTTCCTGTTTGAGCAATTTTAGAATATACCGCTAATGCCTCTTTATAATTATTAGCCTCTTCATATTTTAACCCTTTATTGTATTTAGATGAATTGGATTGATAGGTCTTATTTTCTCGCCCAGAAATTGTTGTAGAGAGAATTAGTGCAATGAAAAGTGTGAAAAGGAGCTTGCGTGAAAAATATTTTGAATACATTCTAGTCATACAAAAATTGGATTATGTCCATTCTATTGTATAAAGGTAATAAAATATTGTTAAATAGAGT
>JAGPHP010000166.1 GCA_018055415.1 Breznakibacter sp.
GATGGGAGAGTTTTTTAACATGTTTTTCGGCATGGTAAGATGAGCGAACCATGGGGCCACTCTCTACAAACTGAAACCCTTTTTTTAAACCTATCGTCTCATATTTTTTAAACTGATGAGGCGTAATGTATTCAATTACTGGCAGATGCTTTATGGTTGGTTGCAAATATTGACCAATAGTCATAATCTTTACTCCGGCAGCTATTAAATCGTCCATGGTTTGAATAACCTCCTCCTCACTCTCACCCAACCCAAGCATGATACCCGATTTGGTCTGAACTCCTTGTTCCGACATGAATTTAAGCACGCTAAGGCTTAAATCGTATTTAGCTCTTGAACGAATAACGGGCGTTAATCGTCTAACCGTTTCAAGGTTATGCGAAATAACTTCGGGCTTGGCATCAATAACTTTTTGGATCAGATGTTGAAGACCGTTAAAGTCGCCAATAAGCACCTCCATAGTGGTATTCGGGTTTTTAATTTTGGTTTGCTTAATCGTCTCAGCCCAAATCTCGGCTCCACCATCCTCCAAATCATCTCTATCTACCGATGTAATAACGGCATGTTTGAGTTTCATGATCTCAATTGAGCGAGCAATACGCAGAGGTTCGTTCACATCAACGGCTAAAGGTTTTCCTGTTTTAACATTACAAAATTTGCAGGCGCGCGTACAAATGTCGCCCAAAATCATAAATGTAGCAGTGCCTTTACTCCAGCATTCGGCCGCATTGGGGCACTTTCCGCTGGTGCAGATGGTGTGCAAATCGTTATCTCTAATGGTTTGATGCATCCACTTATAATCGGCCGTATTTGGAAGTTGTATCTTGAGCCAATCTGGCTTTGGAACGCGTCTTTCTGAACTCATTTTATCTCTTGTTTTAAGATAGCATTATTAATGATCTATCGTTTGTAAACAATTAGCAAGGCTAAAAGTTGAGCCACAAATTTAACAAACCTAACTGATATTTGATGGTGCTGATAACGCAAGCTCTCTATTTACATAGTAAATGAAGAAGCATGAGACGAATTGAATCATCTGATTTAACGCCATGCGATGATGGTCATACTCTTTTGAAGATGGCGGATTGACAGGGGCAACCACATTTTTAACACTACGGATTGAATTGGCAAACACGAATTTCAAAACCACGGATTAAAAGGGTAGCCACACGTTTCAAAACCACGGATTGAAATCCGTGGCTACCACGCGTTCCGAGCCTATGGCTCTCCAATGGAGCACCACCTTTGAAGAACCGTAGGTTTGGCCGACATGGTAGGGATGGAATTTATTCCGTCCTTGTTTCATTGACATGATTGGGATGGAGTTTATTCCGTCCATTTTTTGCCGAGATGGTTCGTTTGAAAATTCCGTCCAATTAATCAAAACTATAAGGTTGGCACAAATATTAAGCTATTCCAATTCCTTGGATTATTAGGCCATATAGGTAGAATACCCGCCATTACGTTGGAGATAATTCCTCTTAAACTCAATAATGAGATAGATATCACAAAGATATATCACGAATATTATACATAAAAGGTGTATTATACTTGGGATATATGTGGGATATATGTGGGATATATGTGGGATATATGCGAATTATATCCCTGATTTATCTAACCTGATCACAAGTTAAAAACGTAGTATATTTTTGATGATTTCGTTATGAAAATAGGGATTATGACGCTGTACGGATGGTTTCTTCAATAATATCCCCTATTTTTGAAAAATGCGACTTTATGATTTGTGAGTATTCATAATAAGTATTAAGTTTATTCCTTAACCTACTGGTTTAATTACGGTGATATTGTTGACAAAAAGAATACTATGAAAGTAAGCGGATTTACAATGGTTCGGAATGCCGAAAAACTATACTACCCACTCGTTGAGTCTATTAAATCAATATTGGATATGGTAGATGAGTATGTGGTTGTTATTGGCAACAATGACCCCGACGACGGGACTCTCGAAATGGTGGAGTCTATCAAATCGGATAAAATTAAGATATATCGCTCCGAATGGGATTTTAAAGCCTATCCTGGAGGCTCGGAGCTAGCACATCAAACAGACATTGCAAAGTCTTACTGCACTGGCGATTGGCTCTTTTATCTGCAAGCCGATGAAATAGTGGATGCCAAGGAGCACCTCTCTATTCGCCATGCCTGTATGATGAACTTACATAACAAAGAGGTCGAAGGACTTATTTTTAGATACTTACACTTCTGGGGCGACTACAACCATGCTTTTGTAGATAGCCATGCCTGGTATAGACGCGAGATTCGAATCATCCGTAACTTACCCGATATTCATTCATGGCGCGATGCACAGTCATTTCGCGTCATTCCTGATTTTACGAAAGAGAAGTATCTACAGAAAGAGGGTACACGCAAACTTAATGTTGCTGAAATAGATGCACACATTTACCACTACGGATGGGTGCGCCCTCCGCAACTTATGGGCAAGAAGCAGATCTATTTTGAAGATTGTTACAAGGACGATAATAAAGCTCATACAGAGGAAGTTGTTATCTCGGAGATGGATTTTGGTGCTATGGAGCTAATACCAAAATATAAAGGAACCCATCCCGCCATCATGAAAGATAGAATTGCGCAATTCAACTGGGGGGATAAATTAAACTACACCCATAAGCTTGGACGAAAACCAAAGCATAAGCACGAAAAATTAAAATACAAACTCCTTACTTGGATCGAGCATAAGTGGTTTAAAAATGGGGTATTTGTATTTAAAAATTATGAAGTGTTATCGTAGGTTATTTTACATTAGTAGGAAATAAAATGATCGGAATTTGTCCCACAACTTGTGGGACAAATTCCTTGGGGACATTACCGATTGATATTAAATAAGATTAAAGATGCTGAGCAAGCCTTTTTATTTTCAAGACACAATTGAAAATAAGTTAGGGAATAATAAGCCAATATTTTATTCACCTCACTTGGATAAAGCGTAAGTGTTTAGGATAATGAATTATGAAGTTGTGGTAAAAAACGATTAACAAACAAATAATGAAACAAATTTTGCCTACATGCACCCTAGTGGTGACGACATATAATTGGCCAGAAGCGCTAAATTTATCTTTGCGTTCGGTTTTCAAACAATCTCGAATGCCTGATGAAATTATTGTTGCAGATGATGGTTCGAGAGATGAGACCGCAATGTTGATAAAGCAACTTTCTGATGAGTTCAATTTTCCAATAAAGCATTGTTGGCAGGAAGATCTTGGGTTTAGACTTGCTCGCAGTCGCAACAATGCTATTATTGCGAGCAGTTGCGATTATATTGTATTTATTGATGGTGATATTATTATCCACAAAGATTTTATTAAAGATCATGTGCAATTCTCACAGTCTGGAACATTTGTAAATGGCAGTCGCGTTATCCTTTCGTCCGAATTGAGTAAAAAACTACTCTCAGGTGAGTTAAAGAGAGTTGGATACCGTTTTATTACCGAAAAAAATAACATAAATGGTTTACGAATACCATTTATGCACAAAATCGTTAAAGGACCTCAATACACTATTCAGCGCATTAAAGGTTGTAATATGGCTTTCTGGAAAAGTGATCTTGTAGCCGTAAATGGATTTGATGAGAGCTTTGTTGGTTGGGGAAGAGAGGATTCTGATATGGCAATTCGGTTAATGAATAAAGGTGTAATTCGTAAAAACTTGAAGTTTTGCGCAATTGAGTATCATATCTACCATAAAGAGCAGCCACAAGATTTGCTCTTAAAAAATGATGCAATTCTACAAGAGGTAATAAAACATAAACTGATTCGTGCTAAAGTAGGTATAAATGAGCATTAAACTCCCATCAATCTCAGTTTGTTTATGCACTTTTAATGGTTCAAGATTTATTCGAGAACAATTAGATTCAATCATCAAACAAACACATCTACCCAATGAAGTTATCATTTGTGATGATTGCTCTACCGATGGTACAGAATTGATTTTAAAAGAGTACCAGCATAAGTATCCTTTTTTTAAGATTGTCTTAAATCAACAGCAGTTAGGATTTAATAAAAACTTTGAGAAAGCGATATTATTAGCGAGTTCAGATTACATTGCAATTTCTGATCAAGACGACATCTGGAGAGATGATAAGCTTGCCGTTTTGTTGAAAAGTTTTGTGCAAGACTCAAACGTAGTTTATAGTGATTCCGTAAGGTTTACAGATAAAATAGATATTAGAAAAAAAACATCATTGAGTTATCGTCGAGTCCAAGGAGATAATGTTAAGAACCTATTTCTCTATAATACAGTGAGTGGACATGCAATAATGTTTAAAAGATCATTTATAGATAAAATTCTACCTTTCCCCAGCGAAGGTTATTACGATTGGTGGATAGCAATGGTGTCAACTTGTAATGGTGGGTTATCATACGTCGACGAAGTTTTGGTCTATCAAAGAATTCACGGAGATAATCAATCTGTCAGGAATAGACCAAAAGATGAACGAAGTCTGGAATATAAAAAACAATTATTGGCTCAGTTGAAAAGTGTGAGTCTTATTACAAATGTCAAAGAGAGAGATGCTATATTAGCAAAATATCTTATTTCATCTATCCATGAAGCGATCCAAGAAAATAGATCTTGGAAACTCTTCGTAATTGTGATGATAAATGCAAAAGCTCTTTTTTTTAAGAAGAGGCGATTATTTCCAATTATAACATGGTTGAAAAGTGCTTATCAGTTTGCATTATGTGAAAGTCTATAATAGTATCTTATCGTAAATATCCATTCTCTTTTGGATTGGATTTATTGAGTTGCTGTTGTCTGTTATTTTCTGAAAAGCCTTTTCTGATATGGATGTTTGAAGACTAAAATCATTTAATAATCTATCAATCTCATTCGCAAATTGTACCGCATTGTCAGCAATAAGGCATTCCTGATTGTGTTCAAAATCCAATCCTTCAACTCCACAAGTTGTAGCAATAAATGGAGAGAACGATTGTGCTGCTTCAATTATTTTCATTCTTATACCTCCGCCAATTCTAATTGGTACAATGCTTATAGATTTACTTAATTCTGCCTCTAAGTCATCTACAAATCCGACAAATTGAATGGTTGGAAGATGTTTTAATAGGTGGAGTTGTGTTTTTTTATCCCAATGTTCTGTAACCTTAAGCGT
>JAGPHP010000167.1 GCA_018055415.1 Breznakibacter sp.
TTAAGCCTCGGCCTGAGAAGTGTCGAGCTGGTGTGCAATGGATTTTAAATAGACTATCGCTTTGGAACTCGTCATTCCAATCCATCTCAATTATTGACTCTTTTGAATATCTCCAATACTCGAAATGCTCACCAACTCCTAACGGACATATGACCTTTTTGGTTTTTGATTGTAGTTTTGTAACTGTTTCGTAGTCAAGATGATCCCAGTGGTCGTGAGTGATGATTAGATAGTCAATCGCTGGGAGGTCATCTACGGTGTATCTATTGGTTCCGTTATATGCTTTGGTGGTAAAAGATACGGGTGAGGCGTTAGGGCTAAAGACTGGATCTATCAGGAATTTTTCCCCATCTATTTGTATGAAATAGGAAGAGTGACCAAACCAAATAAGTAGATCTTCGTCTGGATTTAAGTTCAAAAGATCTGTTTTTATTGATGGAATCGTGTCGATTGGTGTTACCCTCTCTTTTTTTCCAAATATAAAATCTACAAACACTCCAAAAGTGGATGCCTCTTCAGCAATTACTGGCGTTTCGCTTAAGTTTTGAAATGCTCCATTTTTGTAGTTTGGCGATTTTTTAATGCGCTCCAATCGATCGCCCGATGGGGGTTGACCAAATTTTATCTGACTTAATATGGTAAATGAGGTTATTGATAGAACAATAATTATTGATAAGGCAATGAACATGTGTTTTCTTATTATAAGTGACATTAATCGTGTATTAATTTAGGTTTCGATATTCAGAGGGCGTTAAACCAGTCTGCTTTTTAAACATTTTGCTAAAATATTGTGGGTATTCAAAACCGAGTTCAAAAGCTATTTCACTTACGCTGTTGGTAGATATTAATAGACGATTTTTAGCCTCTTCAACGAGTTGATAGTGAATGTGTTCAATAGCGTTTTTGCCCGTCTCTTTTTTTAATAGATCGCTGAGGTAGTTGGGTGATAGATTGAGCAGCTCTGCACAGTATTTTACTGTAGGTGATCCTTTGGTCTGAATTCTATTTGTGTTAAAATAGGTATTTATAACAGATTCAAATTTTGCGAGAATATCTCGGTTTTTTGTGGTTCGTGTAATAAATTGTCTGTCGTAGTATCTGGTGCAGTAGTTTAGCAAAAGCTCAATGTTTGACACAATAAGTGTTTGGCTATGCTTATCAATATTATGTTCTAACTCAGTCTGGATTTTGATTACACAATCAGTAACAGTCTGCTTTTCAAGATCAGAGAGATGTAACGCTTCATTGGTTTCATATGAGAAAAATGTATAATCTTTCATTTTTGCACTAAGAGAGGTTCCTCTAATTAAATCGGGGTGGAAAAAGAGTCCCCAACCCATTGTCGATGCGTTTTTAGGCTTAAGTGCATCATCTTCATCAATTCCAATAACTTGTTCAGGTCCAATAAAAACCATTGTCCCCTCCTGAAAATCGTAGTTCTGGTGTCCATATTTCAATGTTCCATGGCACTGGTTTTTAAGCATGATGCAGTAGAGCGATGTCGTGAATTTATTTACGGTTGGAGTAAACTCTTGCATTTTAGAGAAATCTACTACAGTAACAAGAGGATGTTTTGCTTTTGGCTGATTTAGAAGATCGTTTAATTGGCTTATAGATTGGATGTTGAATATCTTTCCCATTGTTATGTTATTTAATGCATTACTACCTTACAAAACTATTGGATGCTATTGGACTTATTTGATACAAATTCCTGAACGTTGTATTCAAATTACTTATTTGAAGTTATAATTCACTTCGTAGATGTAATATCTGAGAAGTAGTTGATATACCACATCTGTAGTAGCATAACTGTTTTCAACGGTGTTTTTGGAGCGGTATAGATAGTAAACAAATTCGCTTCTTAGTTTGTTCGTGAAGGCGTAGCCAAGACCAACCATAAATTTATCTTTGGCTGCAAAGTGCTCAATGGCTGCATCGTTTATATTGAAGAATTTTTCGTAAGCAACTGGTGCATAAATGGAGTGAGCCTCCACTACGGTGTTGTTTAGAATAAATCGCCCACCCACTTTGAGTCGTACTCTTTGCTTTATATCTGTTTGATAGTCATCGATATAGCTAATTACTCGATAATCGTATTTGCCGTAGATGTAGGGTTTTTCGAGATGTATCACGTTCATGAATTTTGTGAATATCATCTTTTGAGCCAAACTAATACGTTGTTCTGTTGAGTTAATCTCTTGAGGATCATTGGTGTAGTGTAGTTCAAGAGAGGCTTCACTTGGGCACCACCAGCGGTATTCGTGTGTTAGGGTGTTGTTTATATAGTAATCTTTCCAACCATTCTCTATTAGCAGATAATTGCCGCCGATGTTGAGTTCGTATTCCCATCTTTGGCTAAATGTCCACATGGTGAAATTATCTAGCCATAGTTGGTTGTCTTGCGCATTTGTGGATGCTACAAAGAGTGTAGTTATTAGTACAATAAGCGATTTGCGCTTGGTAATCTTTTCTCTTTTCAACTCTGTTGCTTTATCCTCTAAAAGTATTAAATAATATTTAGACTTTTATTCTGTTTTTGTCGATTTTTTGCTCGATTTCTGTTGTCATTTTAAACACCTAAATGGTAAATTCCTACTGAGGTATATTATATTGATAGTTTTTTGGGATGATGTATAAGTCGCAGTTTTGTATATGTGTTACTGTTTTTTTTGTTGACTAATTTATTGATTAAGTGCGAATTATAGTAAAATGTAATACGATTCTTTTTAAAGATTTATTTGAAGATGGGCGACCCCAATTCGAGTAAATCGTTAAATGTATTTAAAATATAGATATTTAAATATGTAACTATGTTATGGTTTGAATTTTATTTAATATGTTTGTAACAGAAATTTAAAATGGGTTAGCTCTGTTTCAAATTATATAATATTAAATTGAGATAATAGCACGATAAATAAGTAAAAATAAAAAATAGTATATATGGAAAAGATAGTAATTATTGGAGGTGTAGCGGCTGGAGCAACGGCAGCAGCAAAGGCAAGAAGGATATCGGCGTCTGCTGAGATCACCATGATCGAGGCTGGACCAGATATATCGTTCGCTAATTGCGGGTTACCGTATTATATTGGTGGAGATATTAAAAGTCGATCATCATTAATCTTACAAAGTCCTGAAAGTTTTAAGGAGCAGTATGATGTAAATGTTTACACTCATACATTAGTTTCCGCTATCGATAGGAAATCACACAGTGTAAAAGCAGTCGATACTCGAAGTGGCGAGGAGATCTCATTTGAATATACCAAGTTAATTTTAGCTCAGGGTGGACGTCCTGTTACTCCAACCTTACCTGGCGCAAATTTGGAGCATGTCTTTACGCTTTGGACATTGGAAGATATGGATAAAATTTCGCGTCACATTGATGAGAAAAAACCAAAAAATGCAGTGGTTGTTGGCGGTGGATTTATTGGTCTTGAGATGGTTGAGGCTTTGGTGAAACGTGGACTAAATGTACATGTAGTTGAGACAATGCCGCATGTAATGAGCCTTATGGAACCTGAAATAGCTGGATTTATTGAAACTGAGATGTTGTCTTATGGAGTGCATATTCACACAAATTCGAGTGTAAATGAGATCTCTCCTAATAGTGTGAAGTTGGCAGATGGATCGCTTATTGATGCCGATATGGTAATATTATCCATTGGGGTACGTCCTACTTTGCAATTGGCAAAAGAGGCTAATTTAGAGCTTGGTGAAGCTGGAGGTCTTCTAGTGAACTCTTATCTACAAACGAGCGATCAGGATATATACGCGGCAGGTGACATGGTTGAAATTGAGCATCGAGTAAACGGTAAGAAGGTTCGAATTCCATTGGCTGGACCTGCAAACAGACAAGGACGAATAGCCGCAGAGAATGCTCTCGGTGGTAACCATGCCTACAAAGGGGCCATTGGAACCTCAATTGTGCGTGTGTTTGAAGCGGTTGCTGGTATTACAGGTTTGTCGTTAAAGCAAGCTCGTGCGTTGGGCATTAAGGCTGATGCCGTAGTTGTGCATAAAGAGCATCATACTTCATATTATCCTAATGCCGAGATGGTGACGGTAATGGTGGTTTATGATCGCGAAAGTGGGGTTATTTTAGGTGGACAAACTTCGGGTTATAAAGGAGCCGATAAACGTTTGGATGTCATCGCCACTGCATCAGCTACAAAATTGACTATTAGTGATTTGGCTGATATAGATTTTGCATATTCGCCTCCAATTGGTACGGCAAATGATGCGCTTAACATGGCTGCTTATGTAGCTGAGAATAGAATGTCGGGTTTTGGTTCGTCAATAACTGTAACGGAATTAGACTCATTTATTCAAGATAAGAGTGTGGTTTTTGTGGATGTAAGGGACTATTTTGCATTTGAAAATAACCACATTAAGGGGGCAATTCATATACCATTAGAGCTGTTGCCTTCGAGACTTTCAAGTTTGCCTCAAGATAAAATTATTCTTACTTATGATCAAACGGGTAAAAAGGGTCATCAGGCATCAAGAATTTTAGTGGGTGCTGGTTTCAAAAATGTAACAAATATCTCTGGCGGATATCTCTCTTTACAACGTCATAATCAAACTGTTGGTTTTAAGGGTTTTAAGCTTGATCTTTTACCAATAGTTACAAAAAGCATCTCCGAAGTAGAAGCGGTTAAAGAGGTGGTTGAAAAAAAGGAGATCACTAAAAATGAGCCTATAGTTATTGATGTGCGTTCAAAGGGCGAATTTGCGATGGGGGCATATCCTAATGCCGTTAATATCCCTGTTGACGACTTAGAACAACGTTTTCAAGAATTGGGTAATGATAAAAGTCGCGATATCACAGTTTATTGTGCTTCGGGAGCTCGTTCTGCTTATGCTGAAATAATGTTGAAGCAACTCGGCTTTACGAATGTTAGAAATGGTGGTGGCTTGACAACAATGATGGCCAATGTTAAAAAGGAGAGCAAGCCAACGGAGTCAAACGAACCTTTGGTAATTGATGTACGAACACCGCAAGAGTTTAAAGGAGGTTGTTATCCTGGAGCTATTAATATTCCACTCGATGAGTTGCCTAGCAATTTTGATCAATTGGGCAGCAAAGCACGTGAGATTATTGTTTATTGCGCATCGGGAGCTCGTTCTGCTTATGCCCAACGCTT
>JAGPHP010000168.1 GCA_018055415.1 Breznakibacter sp.
CGTAAAGGTGGATTTTCACTTACATATACATCGGTAGCCTCTGTAATAAAGTATCCATTTCCATCAGGTGCGCATCCTAAGGGGAAGAATAAGTATGGCTATTTTCAGGCCGAAAAGAGTCATTTTGACCAAATTGTAGCTGAATTAGGGCTAACATCTCTTGGTAATGAGCGTTTTGCCAGGCATCCTTTAGTCTATTTGGTAGAGGTGGCCGATGATATCTGTTACCAGTTTATGGATATTGAAGACTCGCATAAGCTCAAAATATTAACAACGGAAGAAGTTAAAGTTCTGTTTCTTAATTTCTTGCATGAGCCACATCAACGCAAGCGATTTGAAGAGGTTTGTGTTGAGGTTACCGACGCCAATGAGCAAATTGCCTATTTAAGAGCTTCGGTTATTTCACTTTTGGTTCGTGAGTGCGTGAAGGTGTTCATAGATAATCAGGAGGCCATCTTGAGAGGAGAGTTTGAGAAACCTCTTATCGATGCGTTGCCAGAAACGCTTAAGAATGCCATGAAGGAGTGCGAAAGGACTGCTTATGCTAAAATTTATCGACACCCATCGGTTGTGGAGGTTGAGATTGCAGGATATAAGATTTTGGGATCGTTACTGAGTGAGTTTGTGGAGGCAGTGCTTAATCCTGAGGATTATTACTCAGGTATGATTTTGCCTTTTATTCCAGAGCAGTATAAGGTTTCGAAAGAGGCATCGGTTTATACCAAAGTTCTTTCGGTGTTGGACTTTATTTCGGGAATGACCGATGTTTATGCCCTTGATCTGTATCGTAAAATTCAGGGCACAGGATTGTCTTTGAAGCGATTGTAGATCTTAATAATCTACATTAAAGTTTTTAAGTTCTCTGTTATATCGGGCTTCATGGCCATCTACGCATTTATTTAGGAGTTTATGAAATCGATCTCCGTGATTCATCTCCACGGTGTGGCAGAGCTCATGCAGTAGAATAAAATCAATCAGATGGTTTGGTAGTCTCATAAGGTGAAGATTCAAATTAATTTGACCTCTCGAAGAGCAAGATCCCCACTTCGATTTTACATTTTTAATTGTTACCCCACTAAATTTAAACCCATGTAACTGAGCAAGGTAACTTAGGCGGCCTGGGAGATAGTTTTTTGCTTCAACTCTGAATGCCTCATCTAAGGCAAAACGAATCGCTTTTTGGATGGATGGAGATGTTACCTTATATTTTTGTGGATATTGAACTGTTAAAACACCTTCAGAAAGTGAGAGATGCATGTTATCGCGAGGAGCCGCTGCTATCTTTAATTGAAATGAACGGGTCTTGAACTCAGTCTCCTCCGTGAAGATTGTTTTTGGTTTCTGAGCTACTCGGTTAGCCACTTTTTGACGGGCTTGTGCAATCCAAGCTGCATTTTTGCGTAAGAAAGAGATTCCATCCTCAATTCGTCCGTGAGGAGGAAGTGTAATAACCGTTTGCAACTCTCGGTTAATTGAGAGGCGGATATGTTTAGAGCGAGCACTTAATGCAACTATCACCGTTCCAAATCCCTCAACTTCAATACACTTTTCGGCCATTCTAACGTCTCTCAATTATTGGGACGAATTTAATTTTTTTTGGTTGGTTTTGGAAATCTTTTTTCCGTTCTATTTATCTTGATCAATTAAAAACAAGAGGCTACCTGTTGTAGATAGCCTCTTGTTTGTTTTATATCTCTTGATCTTTTCCTTTTTTGTAATACCAATAGGAAAAATAGCCTAGAGCGAGTAAAATCAGGATAGATCCAATGTAGCTAATAGTTTTTCCATAACTAAACGAGGTTGGTTCAAATTTGAACTCCACGGAGTGTTTTCCTGCTGGAACATAGAGTCCTCTTAGGATATAGTTCGCAGTAAAGTGAGGAGTTAGTTTGCCATCAATATAAGCATTCCATCCTTTAGGATAGTATATTTCACTAAATACAGCTACCTGATTTTTGGGAGCATATACCTCGTAAGATAAATGGTCGGGTTTGTAGCTTGATAGTTTAATAGAACCTTCTACAGATGTGCTTGAGTAGTTTTTAACTTCAGATGGCGCATTTGAAGCAACAACAGCAGTAGTAGTTAAATCAATCTTACCTAAAGCAGAGATCTCTTCATCGGCGTTTTTTGCATTTATAATCTTTTGTACAAACCAACCATTACCTTGTGCTCTGTTATTTTGAATAGGAGAAGCATCAGGATTATAGATGATATACTTAGTGTTAAGCATATTTAAAATAGGCTGCGATGAAAATACTTTAAAGACAGAGTCTTGTGGAAGTTCGCGATTTTGAAGTGTGGTGATAATTCTCTGATGCTCTATCGACAAATATCGTTCAATAACATCTTGGTATCTACGAAGTTTTGCGCCATGATATCCTCCAATAGATTTATGGAAATAGCTGGTTCGAACTTCATTAAATGGATTGCCAAGTGATAAAACACGATAGTTAGGATCTCTATCTTTTAGGATCTCTTTATCGGCAGGTTGTTCGGTGAATTGAGCTTCAATGCTATTGGTATCTGTGAAGTTATCGTTATTAAGGTAGCGTTTGTCAACAAACCACATATCTACCAAAATAAGGATGGCAATGGCGCCTAGTGTATATTTTAATGCAAATTTTCCTTTTGCCCAAAACCATATTGCACCAGCCGAGAGAAGGATGAATAGGAAAGAACGAATGGCATCGGCTTTTAATAACGATATGCGTGCGGCAGCCATTTGAGCCATAAGTTGATCATAAGCTCCAGCCATCTCTGCATTTCTAAGTTTCTCTTCGCCAATCGCTTTTAACTCTTGTGCCGAAATGAAACTAAAAAAGGTTGATGGGATAAGAAACAATAGGAGGGCAATACCACCTGTTAGTCCAAATGCAATTAAAAAATCGCGTTGTTTGGTCAAAAACAGTTTTGGATCATCAAAGATTGTCTTTAACCCTAAAAATGCTAATAACGGCACGGTAACAGTGGCAATGATGAGTGCCATTTCTACCGTTCGAAACTTATTGTAAAGTGGGAAATAGTAGAACATAAAGTCGTTAAAAGCTTCAAAGTTATTGCCCCAAGCTAAAAAGAGCGACAACAGCGTACCAGCAACTAGCCACCATTTTTCTTTACCTTTATAAAAGAAGAGTGCCAAAACAAAGAAGAAACATACAATAGCGCCGACATATACTGGCCCTGAGGTAAATGGTTTTGCGCCCCAGTATGCACTTTGTTGAGCTACCGATTCGCGGTATTGTGTATCCACATTATCAAGAGCCGACGGAGTTTGATTTAATGGTTGTGAGGCACCTCCCATGAGGTTTGGTACCAAAAAAGTAAAGGATTCTGATACACCGTAGCTCCATGCAAAAGCGTAATCTTTATCGAGACCAGTTCCTTGTTTGTGTTGTTGTGTAGGTGCAAGTTCCGATTTTCCACGAATACTGTAGCTACCATACTCTGCGGTAGTCCATAAAGTAGATATCGTTGGTAAAATCGCTAATATGGCCGCTGCAAAAAGTAAAGCAGAGGCTTTGAAAAATTTATGCAGCTCTTTTTCAATAATTGCATAGATGAGTTTTGTCGTAACAATGATAAGTACCAATAAAAATAGGTAGTAAGTTATTTGTAAATGGTTATAAGCCACCTCTATTCCTAAAGCCACTGCAGTAATAAGCGCTCCCACCCACATATTACGGTTGTAGGTAAATAAGATTCCTGCAATCACTGGCCCCATTGCTGCTATTGCATACGCTTTTGTTATGTGCCCTGCAATGATGATAATGATATTGTACGATCCTAATGCAAATGCAATTGCCCCAACTGCGCTAATCCATTTATCAATTTTTAGACTTAAGAGAAGCAAATAAAAACCCATTAAATAGAGAAATAGGATAGCCATTGTTGTATATGGTAATCCTAAATCGATTGTGTGTGATATTTTATTAAAGATATTCGCCGAAGCATCCCCTTTGATTTGATAGGCAGGCATACCACCAAACATCGAATTAGTCCATTGGGCTCTTTCACCGCTCTCCTTCTCATATTGAATTAGTTCATTTGAGGCTCCAATTCCATGAGAGTTATCCATTTGAGGCAGATCTTTGCCCTCTAAAATGGGATTAAAATAGATAACACTGATGGCAATAAATCCTAAAACGGTAATTAGGTAAGGCAAAAGTGGCTTAAAAATATGGCTGTATTTATTCATGTTGTTATGATTTTTTGATAAAAGTTTGACAAAGGTAAGAAAATCAAATTCTTAGAAAAAATAATTTGTTGAGGATTGATATTTATTATTTAGATGAGTATTTGTAGAGTTCGTATAGTGTTAATATTAGTCTTTTATGAGTAAATTTATAACTAGTGCTAAGGGTTATTTCAGTTAGATTTGTCATCTAATATTATTGAATTCCATTAACATATCATTTGTTTAAATCATCCAATTTATTTTTATGAAGAGTTCTTTATTGATAATGCTGTTTTTTGTTGTATCTGTTACATCTTATGGTCAATATGATGAGAAGATAGAGTCAAAAATCGATCAAATCATCTCTCAGCTTACGCTTGCGGAGAAGGTTAAGATGTGTCATGCGCAATCGAAATTTAGCAGTTCAGGAGTTGCTCGTCTTGGAATTCCAGAGGTTTGGATGTCGGATGGGCCACATGGTGTACGTGCCGAAATTAATTGGGACAACTGGGGTTATGCTGAGTGGACAAACGATTCGTGCACCGCGTTTCCGGCATTAACTTGTTTGGCGGCCTCTTTTAATCCCGAGATATCTTATTTATATGGTAAAGCTGTTGGCGAAGAGGCTCGTTACCGAGAAAAGGATGTTTTGCTTGGTCCAGGGGTGAATATCTATCGCACACCTTTGAATGGACGAAATTTTGAGTATCTGGGTGAAGATCCACTTTTGGCATCAGTTCTTGCAGTGCCCTATATTAAAGGGGTTCAGGTGAATGGCGTGGCTGCTTGTGTAAAGCATTATGCTTTAAATAATCAAGAGGTAAGAAGAGATATGGTTAATGTGGAGTTGAGCGATAGAGCACTTCATGAAATATATTTGCCAGCATTTAAAGCTGCTGTTGAAGAGGGAGATGTGTGGTCGGTAATGGGCGCTTATAATAAAGTGAGAGG
>JAGPHP010000032.1 GCA_018055415.1 Breznakibacter sp.
CAAATCCAACAGCTGCCACACCAAACCAAAATGTTGTTTCAATATATTTAAACCACTCCAAAGTTATTTTTTTACTGTTAAAACCCTAAAACTACCCACGAACAGACTAACCCTAATGCAATCGAAAAGGCAATGATTAGCCCATTTACACTTCGGATAATGCCGTTTAGCAAGTTGCCATCTATTAAATCTGAAAATGAATTTATCAGAGGAACTCCAGGTATTAAAAAGAGGACTGAGGTTGCCAATGCGGCTGATTCTCGTGGGTTAATTTGCATGGCTCTTGTATAAATCCCAGCAATCATGGTGGCGGTGACGGCTGCAAATACAACAATTAAATAGGGATTAAACCCCTTTTTATGCGCCTCTTGTCGTACAAAAAGTCCAGCAAAGGTTGCCACAAAGGTTACGGATGCATCAATCATGGAGCCGCCCATATTACGGCAAAAAGCCATTCCCGCTAGTGATACAAAAAGGAGGATCAGCCATCTGTTGTAATGAGGGCGTGCTTTTATACGCTTTAAATCGTCCTTGATCTCTTCTACGCCCCATTTTTGATCTATGGCCTTCCAACTCATTCGTGAAATACCCGATACGGTAGTGAAATTTATTGCTAATGGTGGATTTTGTTTTACGATGGTTACAGACTCCTCTGTGTTAGGGCGAGATACCATAATTAGAAGCGCTCTGCTTGTGATTAAAAGCTCTGCTTCAATACCCCAAGCTTGTGAGATGCGTTCAATTGTTAATCGAACTCTTCCCGTATTTGCACCTGAACTCATCAATGAAGCGCCCAATTCCATCAGGCAATCGCCCATCTGTTTTAGCGTTGTAGCTCTCTCTTCCATCGTTATTGATTTTTAAAAATGCATACTTAAAATACACCAAGTCTAAAAATAGCTATTTTTTGGCTTGATTTGATCTATTTGCCAATTCTCATCTGTTTGCAAATATGTTCTTGTAGCAATAACTCAAATTTGGAGTAAAAGGTTGTGTGATGATGAGATATTAATATAAAAAGGAGCGAGATATTATCTATCTCACTCCTTTAAAAACTTAATTTGTAATTCTCAATTAATAGACTACAGTCTGTATTGAGTGTGGTTGAAGTGTAAATTTAACGGCGCTATCATTTACATATATTTTATAAGGAATAGTCTCGTCAGTTTGATTCATAACAATGGTTGCATAACTTCCGTCAGGATTTCTGAATGTGGTTGCTAAAACGGTACTTCTACTAGTAGTTGTTGATACACGCACGGCTTTTGGCTGCATAAATTTAGAGAAGTGACCAATGTAGTAATATGACGGGGTAATGATAACCTCACCTGTTTTTGTGTCACCATGAATTGGCGCAAAACATAGGTTTCCAACATGATTAGGGCCACCAGTTTCATCTAGTAAGATGTTCCAATCTGTCCATCCCTCAACGCCAGTGTTAAAGTCGTTAATCATGTTGCGACCATAACGTTCGCCATTGCTCCAACGCTGATAACCTTCTTGCGAAAAGCTCTCAACACAACCTTCTGTGAATAAAATACCTTTGTCGGGATAAGACTCCTTGATGTTGGCAATATTTTCGTGTTTTGCAGTCGCACCTGACCATGTTTCGTACCAGTGAATACCTGTTCCCCAAGCGTATTTTGCAGCTTCAGGATCGTCAAAAATGATGTTGGCTCTGTCAGAAGCTAAATCGCGGTTATGATCCCAAACTACAATATTTTTGTCGCCTAAACCTTCGTTTTTTAAAGTTGGGCCTAGGTAGTTTTTAAGAAAGTCGCGTTCCTCTTGAGCTGTGTAGATGCACGATTCCCATCGTTGTACAGCCATTGGTTCATTTTGTACGGTTAATCCCCATACTGGCATTCCCTCTTTCTCGTAAGCTTTGATGGTTTTTACATAGTAATTTGCCCACGATTGATAGAATTTTGGTAGTAATTTACCTCCTTGAAGCATATTGTTGTTATCCTTCATAAATGCTGGAGGACTCCAAGGACTTACAAAAAATGTTACATCCTCTTTCGCTGCGGCCATTGCTTTTTTGATAAGCGGAATTTTAAATGCCTGATCGTGCTCTATAGAGAAAGATGTTAATGCTGAGTCGCCTTCGGTAATATATGTATAACTACCGCTACTAAAGTCACAACTATGGATGTTTGTTCTGATAATTTTGTAGTTGATACCCTCTTTAGAGTAGTACGCCTTAACAATTTGCTCTTGCTTGTCTGCTGGTAGTTTGGCAAAAACTTCAGCTGATGCGTCGGTAATAGCCCCTCCAACACCAAGCATGGTTTGAAAGCTCTTTTCTGGATTTACATAGACTGAAATTTCATTTTCGCGAGATTGATCCTCTTTTCCAAATTGAGACTTTTCTACTTGAGCTAAGCGCTTGTCGCTATTCATCTCTGTAGCGTAGATTTTTGCTGATTTGCCTAGAAGTGAAACCTCCTCTACTTGTGTTTTTTGTTGAACTGGATTTGAACAACCAAATGCTAGTAGTGGTAGCAAATAAAGAAGTTTTGTTTGTTTCATGATTGAATTTGTTTAATAGAGATTATTCTTTCTGAACGTATGCAAACGTTATTTATTGTCTTAATTTTATGATTTGTTTAAAATATTTACCTAAGATAGTAAATTGTTGCAATTTTTTGTTTGTCTTATGAATAAAAGTTAAAAACCGCTGTTTCACTCTTTGCGACCTAAAGAATTAACCATAACTTTGACCATCTTATTTTATAATTGAATATGAGCAACTTTAAGGAAGATTTAGCGCGCGTTAAAGCGTTTGCATTTGATGTGGACGGAGTGTTGTCAGGACAATTGGTTCCGCTTCACCCAAGTGGTGAACCTATGCGGACGGTTAATATTAAAGATGGCTATGCATTGCAATATGCAGTTAAACAGGGTTATCCAATAGCTATCATTACAGGTGCTAATACACAAGCGGTAAAGCAACGTTTTATTAATTTGGGTATCGAAGATGTTTATATGGCTTCGTCGGTGAAGATTGTCGATTTCAATCATTGGATCGAAAAGCGAGGGTTAAAACCTGAGGAGATTATGTATATGGGCGATGACATTCCAGATTATCCAGTAATGAAGGTTGTTGGAGTTCCAGTTTGCCCAGCTGATGCGGCCGAAGAGATTAAAGAAATAAGTAAATATATCTCGCATCGCAATGGTGGCGAAGGGTGTGTGAGAGATGTGGTAGAACAGGTGTTACGGGTTAATAATCAGTGGGCTAAAGATTTTATTTGGTAGTTTTTATTTGCATATAGTTTAACCATGGAGTTTTTACGATTAGTGCGATTTAAGAATCTTGTTATTATAGTATTGCTACAGTATTTGTTACGATATGCTTTTATCTTGCCAATTCTTGAGAGATTTCGCATTACTCCAATTTTAACAGAATTCCGTTTTGCGCTCATGTCTTTAGCCACGGTCTTATTAGCGGCTTCGGGTTATGTGATTAACGACTATTTTGATGTAAAGATAGATCATGTAAATCGCCCTTCTAAAGTTTTGATTGGCAAAGTTTATAGTCGTCGAACGGCTCTTTTCTTACATATTGTTTTTACACTCTCGGGCGTTTTGCTTGGTCTCTTTTTGGCTTATGTTGCTCGTAAAGAGAGCTATGTGGTGATGTATTTGTCTATACCCATTATTTTGTGGTACTATTCAACCACCTTTAAAAAGCAGATTTTAATTGGAAATATTTTAATTGCGTTTCTTTCAGCATTGGTTGCGTACTTGGTTGTGTCGCTCGAATTTGCAATGTTGGTTAGAGTTTATGGCGAGTCAATTCTTTCAAGCCCAGCATGTTCTATTGCTTGGTTTTGGACATCGGCACTCGCATTTTTTGCCTTTATTTCTACGTTAGGGCGTGAGATTGTTAAGGATATGGAAGATGTGAAGGGAGATTTGCGCGGTGGATGCAAAACGCTCCCGATTGAGGTGGGGTTAAAGAACTCTAAAATCATCGTCACGCTTTTAAATATAACACTTTTAGGTGCTATCTGGTTTGGAGTAAATGAGATTGACACTTTAGGTGAAAATCTGAATTTTGTTTATATTCTTGCGTCGATTTTATCTCTATTTATATTAATTCTAATGATACAACTCTTTTTTGCAAAGGAGCAAAAGAGTTTTAAACGTTGTAGTACGTTGAGTAAGTTGGTTATGATTGTTGGCATTCTCTTCTTCGCAGCAATCGGCTATTTTATGTTTCGTGTTTAATAAGTTTATTTTATGAAATCCCCCCTTTTTGAAAAATTTAATGGGACAATATATCTAGGTTCTCAATCACCACGACGTCAACAGTTGTTGGGTGAAATGGGGGCTGTTTTTGAAGTGGTGACATTACCTGATTTAGAGGAGATTTATCCAAAATCTTTAACGTCACGTGAGGTTCCAGTCTATTTGGCTAGTCATAAATCGCGCTCTCTTTGGGAACAAGTAGAGGATAAAAATGGTGTTTTAATTACGGCTGATACGGTTGTTGCTATTGGAGAACGTATTCTTGAAAAACCTGGCGATCGAGCTCATGCGATACAGATGCTTACAGAGTTATCGGGAATTACGCATGCTGTGGTTACAGGGGTAACTTTAAAAACGGCACAAAAAACAATTTCGTTTTCTGATACGACTCAAGTAACTTTTCGACGCCTATCGCTACCAGAAATTGAGTATTATGTAGATAATTATAAACCATTTGATAAGGCGGGGGCATACGGAATTCAGGAGTGGATTGGCTTAGTGGGAGTTTCGCGCATAAATGGGTCTTATTTTAATGTGGTGGGTCTTCCTGTCGAGAAGCTCTATCGTGAGTTAATGCATTTGTGATATAAATTTGCTATCTTACATCTTATATTGATTAATATTTATTTGTAATTCGATGTAATCAACCTTCGTACAATGGGTGTGATCTTTGGATTATAATGTTTTAAAATATAAACGGATGAAAAGTCATAGCTTTATTGTAGAAGGAAAGAAAGATATAGATCTTGAAAAGATCTCTTGTGATCCAAGTGGTGATTTTGATAAAAAATCACTAAAAGAGTTGCTCCAAAAAAATGTAGAACAACTCAAAGAGATTCAAAGTCGTCTTTATGCTGAAAATCAATGGGGCGTACTTGTTATTTTTCAGGCAATGGATACCGCAGGGAAAGATGATGCGATAAAGCATGTTATGACGGGTTTTAATCCTCAAGGAACCCAAGTTAAAAGTTTCAAACAACCCTCCTCCGAAGAGTTAGATCACGATTACTTATGGCGAGCCCATAAATATATGCCTGAGCGTGGGAATATTGGTATTTTTAATCGCTCCTATTATGAAGAGGTTTTAGTTGTAAAGGTTCACAATCTCTTAAAGAAACAGAGTCTGCCTTCATCTACTATAACTGACGATGTATGGAAGCAACGCTATCGTCAGATTAATGATTTTGAGAAGTATCTGCTTGAAAATGGTATTCTTACAGTAAAGATATTTCTTCATATCACAAAAGAGGAGCAGAAAAATAGATTATTAAGTCGAATTGATGACGAATCAAAAAACTGGAAATTTGCTGAATTAGATATTGCCGAGCGTAAATATTGGGATAAATACCAAAAGGCTTATGCTGAATGTATAAAATACACTTCAACAAAAGAGTCTCCTTGGTTTGTGGTTCCAGCTAATAATAAATGGTATGCTAGAGCTGCTGTGTCCGAAATTTTAAGTGAAGTATTAAACTATCTAAACCCACAATACCCCATGTTATCAAAAGAGCAATTAGATAAATTGGATCTTTACAAAGCTCAACTGCTCCAGGAGTAGTGTTTTATTACTCCTCTGCAACAACTAACGCTTCAGTTATTGTTTGTTCTATTAGTCCCACATTAAAGGGTTTGCTAAAATATTTAAGTATCAGTTTAGACTCGAGAGCTTGGGCTATCTCATCGGTTAAATCAAATCCTGTTAAAATATAGAAATGAATGTTGGGAAAGTCCACTTTCGCAGCTTTAATAAACTCAATGCCATTCATTCCAGGCATTTTCATATCACTCACAACCACGTTGATATCAGGTTGATCTTTCAGGATTTTCAACCCCTCACTGCCTGATAAAGAAGTTATTACTTTGTATTTCTTTTGAAAATGGATGTTGAACAGTAACAGATTTGTTGGTTCATCATCTACATATAAAATTGTAATTGGCTTATTCATGGCTCTATATAATGTTGGGTGATAGTTTCATTTTTATTATAACAGTTGTTCCGTTGTTGGGTTCAGACATAAATTCAATGGTGCCATTCATCTCATTAATAATTTGATAAGTTATGGCTAATCCTAATCCAGTGCCTTTACCAGGTTCTTTGGTCGTGAAAAATGGATCAAAGATCTTAGATAAATTCTCTTTTGCAATTCCATGTCCATTGTCCGAAATGGTTATTGTTGCCATTTTTGAGTCACATTCAGTTTTGATGTCAATTATTCCATCGTCGCTAACTGCGTGGATGGCATTTGACAGTACGTTTAAAATTGCTTGATGTAGTTTTCCTTCATTCCCAATTGTTTTTATCTCTACTAAAGCGTAATTTTTCGTTACTGTAATCCTATTTTTTATTTGATTATGCAAGATAATTAAACAACTGTCAATTACGGCATGAATGGAGCAAATTTCATTGCTAGAGTCGGTTTGACGGCTAAAACGGCCAAGACTCTTAACGATATCAGCTGCTCGCTCAATACCAATATCAACTGCGTTAACAAGTGGTTCAATATTTTTTAAATGTTCATTCAGATGTTCACTAATATACTCTTTAATGCCTAAAATGCCGCCATTAATATAGTTCAGTGGATTGTTTATTTCATGTGCAATTCCTGCAGAAAGAACACCTAATGAGGCCATTTTTTCGGACTGTATTAGTTGTTCTTGTGCTCTTTTTAACTCCGCTAAACTTTGCTCTAAATCATCCTATTGAATAAATAGTGCTTCGTTAGATAACTTTAATTCTTGATTCTTTTTCTCAAGTTCTTCGGTTCGCTCTTTTACAAGCATCTCCAAATTTAGTTGATATTTCTCAAGCTCTTTTTCTATTTTTCTCTTTTGAGTGATATCTCTCATAATGATTTGATAAACTAATTCGCCTTGTAACCAAAGTTTGGAAATACTTGCGCTAAACCAATGTTGCTCTCCCCAAGTGTCAATAAATCGGTATTCAATATTTTTGGAATGAATTGATTCTGTGGAATTTAAATCGTTTTTTGCTTCTGTTAGCAAGTTGAGATCATCGGGGTGAATGTGCGCAGATCTATTGGCGTTTTGGTACTGCTCAGGCGTTATCCCTGTAATTCGTTCGAGAGCTTCGTTTGCAAATATAATTTCATCATTATTGTTGGTTAACATCACAATGTCTGAAAAGGCTTCAAGTATCGTTTTGTATCTTTTTTCGCTTTCACGGAGCTCTCTTTCGGCGTCTCTAATCTCGGTCATATCGAATATTACACCTCTGAGTCCCGTTGTTTTGCCATTTTCTGTTATGGGACTTGAGAATACTTTTATCGGAAACTGCTCACCCTTATTGTTTATCCCCGTATATTCATGACCTTGGGACGAAGCTTCCTGAAACATAATAGCTGTTATGTTTTGCAAAGCACGTTCTCTATCTTTGGGCACAATGGTTTGAGCCACATTGAAATTGTTGGTTATGTTGAGGTATTCATATTTGAAGAGATTAAGCGCGCTTTTATTTACATAAGTGAAATTACCGTTTAAGTCTGTCTCCCAAACGGGTTGAGGGAGTAATTCTGCTAATTCTCTGAACTTTTTTTCACTTAAAGCCATTTGTTCTTGGGCAATTTTTATCGGAGTTATATCGGTGATAGTTCCAATAAAACCAGACCGAGCTCCATTTGTTTGCTCCACGTGCAAATGGATTAATGTGTGAACCGATTCTCCATTTTGCTTCACATATCGATGTTCCGAAATTACGCTTTCTGCACCGCTTTTAAGAAATTTGCCCCAATTGGTAAGAACTCTTTCTCGATCATCGGGATGAATTAGTTGAACCCAATTATTGCCAAAGCCTTGATTTTTTGAAACGCCTAATATTTGCGAACAAGCCGTGTTTGTATAGATGACTTCACCCTCCAAATTACATCTATAAATGCCCACTGGAGCCATTGTTGCAAGGGTTTCAAAGAGTTGGCGACTTTGTTTTAGCTCCTCCTCTTGTTGCTTGCGTGTAGTAATATCTCTGATAACTGCCAATACTCGTTGATCGCTCCCAATTTTGCTGCTTTTATACGATATCTCGGTCCAAAAGAGTTTAGAGTTTTGTTTTTTACACTGCCATTCGGTTGTTATGGAGCCGCTTGAAACCGCTTGGGATATGTGAGCCAACATACCTTGATAGGTGTAAGAAGCGATGTTTGATGATAGTTCTGATAAAGGAGCTGATTTGAGCTGTGTAATTGAATCGTATTCAAACATGCCTAGCATTGAGCTATTTACATCAATTATTTCGCCTGTCTTTGCATCGTGAATGATGATGGCTTCATTCGTTGAATTGAAAATTTCGCTATATTTTTTTGAATTTAGTTGAGCTATATTTTTTTGATGATCGGCTAAATCTATTGCCTCCTGAAGATATCTTTCGTTTCTTCTTCTATCAAAAATATTAAGTACAAGAAAGATAACCAGACTGAATCCAATGAGCAGAGTGGCCGCAGCAGTGAGAGTTATCTCTTTTTCGCGAACAAAAATATCCTCAATAGGAATCTCTACCATTAAAATCCACGGATTGAGGTTTTTGCCAACATTGATTGGTTGATATAGTCTATAAACCTTTCTTCCAGTAAACTCAGAGGTGGTTTCGCGCGGTTGTTGGATTAGCTCTTGAGTAGAGTGTAATTGGCGATGATTTACTTTAATAAAGTCTAGAATAGATCTGTTAATCAGAGTGGTGTCGTAATGTGAGACTATTTTTCCTTTTGAAGTGACAAGTGTTAAAAATCCCGAGTTATAGGGTCTTATCTTACTTAATTTGCTTTGAAGACTATCTAGGTCTAAGTCAATTCCAACAACTCCTAAAAAGATCTCCTTTTCGATAATAGGTGCAATTGCGCTTGTTTCGTAAAATCTATGTTCATATCCGTGGTAGGTATAATAGTAGGGTTCAATTATTAGATCTCTTCGCTCTTTTTTTGGTATGGTATAATAATCTTCGTTAAAATCAGTAGGATTATTGACTTCAAGGATGGTGCTGTTTTTGTGTTTAAAGTAGGTAAATGACATGGAGCCATTTGCATCGTAGTAGGGGCTGTTTTTAAAGATATGATCTTTGTTGTCGTAGCTGTTTGGTTCCATCATAATCCATTGAGCAAGATAGCTTTTCTCTTTCTCAATAGATGTTTGAATGAGTTTAATGATTTAGTCGCGATGTATGTTGTTGTTTTTTAGCGTGATGACTAGGTCAGCGAGAGTGCGCACATCTTTTAAAGCAGGTGCCAGATAGAGTTCGGTTTCGTGCGCAACATTGATAGAGGTTTCGTGTGCTAAAAGGACGGATTCGTCGAGTAAGTGTTTACGAATTGTAAACCCAATGTAGAAATATAAAAAAATGAATACTAGCCCAATGCCCACCGCAACAATGATAGCGCCTCGAGTGCTAATAAACATTCTCTTTGATTTCATAAGTTTATTAGTGTAAAGTGGTTAAGTGATTAAACTCCTATCTGAAAATAAGAAAAGAATCGTACATTTTTGCTGCTTTGTGATTTTTTTTGAAAGCGTTTTAAATTTTAAAATTTTCAGAGCTTGTGGATTTACTTATTAACGGTAATTGTCTGAATGGTTTCGAATAAGTGTTGATTGCATGCGAGCAATCAATGCTGTGATTTTTGACAATTAGAGTGATTCGCTGAGTTTTTTTGGCTCTTTATGAAATGGTGAATAAAAGGGATGCATTTTGAGGCACCCCCTTATGGCTCATATTTAAATTCCAAGAGCCTCGATCATATCCTTCATTTTTTCGAGATGTATTTGGGAGAGATTCTCCATTTTGCGTCGTAAATTTAGGTGCTCTTCGTAAAAATTGTGTTTGCGATTAATAGGGAAATCGGTGCAATAGAATTCAAGTTGCTCCTCTTGGGTTAATATTCGTCGGTGCAGTGATTCAAGATCCTCTTTGTGCTGCTCAAGAACCATAAGTTCAATGTCATTGAGTTCAACGAGCTCGGGTTCGGATTTGACCTCTTCATTACGATTGTTAAGTATGTCAACCTCTTTGGTAAATAGTTCGAGGCGCGACTTCCAGCATTTGTATTCAAAATCTAGATCTACTAGATTGATGTGTCCGTTTCGCATATCCGTGGGTTTTTAGTGTTTATTCTAAGTTACTAAAATGGATGCGAAAAAGCAAGCGTATTTTATCAAACTTCTTTTAGAATTAACTCTTCAAGAGTTTTTTTACTGCCTCCCAAAGGATGATTCCTGCGGTAACAGATACGTTAAAGGAGTGCTTAGTTCCAAATTGCGGTATCTCTATTACGCCATCAGAAATGTTAATCGCCTCTTGATCAACTCCTTTAACTTCATTGCCAAATATAAGGGCGTATCCAGTTTGTGGATCTGGATTAAAGTCGAGCAGAGAGAGACTGTTTTCGGTCTGTTCAATGCTGTAGATTAGATATTTTTTTGCTCGAGCTGCATTAATGGCTTCGAGAATGTTAGGAAAATAGCGCCAATCAACCGACTCTTCGGCGCCCAAGGCGGTTTTATGGATTTCGTTATTAGGAGGAGTTGCCGAAATGCCACAAAGAAAGATGGATTCAATGGCTAGTGCATCGGATGTGCGAAAGATTGAGCCAATGTTGTTGAGACTACGGACGTTGTCGAGAATAACAATGATTTTATTTTTTTTACTTTCTTTAAACTCATATAAGGTTAATCTGTTTAACTCGTGTAGTTTTAATTTTCTCATGCTATAAATAATCGTTTAATAACTTGGCGAAAATAGGTTAAAATAATATATTTATAAAAAGAATAGATAACTTTTAAAGGGATAAAGGTATGAATATACACGAGTATCAAGGAAAAGAGATTCTTAAAAAGTATGGAGTTCGAATACAGGAGGGCATTTTGGCTCATACGCCCGACGAGGCTGTAGAGGCTGCTCAGCAATTACACCATCTTACAGGTACATCGTGGTGGGTTATTAAGGCTCAGGTTCATGCTGGAGGCCGCGGAAAGGGTGGTGGAGTTAAACTTGCCAAATCACTTGAAGATGTTAAACGTATTGCATCTGAAATTATTGGAATGCAATTAGTTACGCATCAGACAGGTGCCGAAGGGAAAAAAGTTCACAAGGTTCTTGTAGCACAAGATGTTTATTATCCTGGTGTTGCCAAGACTCAGGAGTTTTATATGAGTATATTACTCGATAGAAAGAGTGGTAAAAATACAATTGTCTATTCTACCGAAGGGGGGATGGACATTGAACACGTAGCTGATGCAACCCCACATTTGATTTTTAATGAGTTGATAGAGCCTGGCATAGGTGTCCAAGATTTTCAGTGTAGAAAAATTGCATTTGCCTTAGGGCTTGAAGGTGAGGCTTTTAAAGAGATGATTAAGTTTATTAAATTACTCTATAAAGCCTATGAAGAGAGTGATGCTGCACTCTTTGAGATAAATCCAGTTTTGAAAACGAGCGACAATAAAATTTTGGCAGTAGATGCGAAAGTTGATATTGACGATAATGCTCTGTTCAGACATCCTGATTTGGCCGCAGGCAGAGATATTCTTGAAGAAGATCCATTTGAGGTTAAAGCATCTGAAAACCATTTGAACTTTGTAAAACTCGATGGAAACGTTGGTTGCATGGTTAATGGAGCTGGTTTGGCCATGGCCACGATGGATATTATTAAACTTTCGGGTGGCGAGCCTGCAAATTTCTTGGATGTGGGTGGAGGTGCTAATGCCAAAACGGTTGAGGCGGGACTTAAAATCATCTTGGAAGATGAGCGTGTTAAGGCTGTGCTAATCAATATTTTTGGTGGTATTGTTCGATGTGATAGGGTGGCTAATGGTGTTGTTGAAGCCTATAAAAAGATTGGAGATATAAAAGTGCCCATCATTGTGAGATTGCAAGGCACTAATGCCGAAGGCGGAAAACAGATTATTGATGAGAGCGGTTTAAAGGTTTATAGTGCAATAACGCTAAAAGAGACAAGCGAGTTAGTGAATAAACTGGTCAATTAATGTTATCGAGATAATAAATGCGGCGGAAAAGTTAAATTCCGCCGCATTTATTTTATTATTAACCATTAACCATTCATCTCACGGTCTCTAAAACCAAGGAGATAAAGAATTCCGTCGAGTCCTAGATTGGAGATTGAGTGGTTAGCCTCTTCCATTACCTTTGGCTTAGCATGAAAAGCAATTCCTAAACCTGCAAGTTGAAGCATCGGAACATCGTTTGAACCATCACCAACAGCTATAACTTGATCGAGGTGAATATCCTCTTTAAATGCGAGTAGTTTAAGTAACTCTGCCTTTTTAGCACCATCCACAATATCGCCCAAATGACGCCCCGTTAGTTTTCCATCAATAATTTCAAGCTCGTTGGCAAATACATAATCTACTCCAAGCTTGTTTTTTAGATAGTTGCCAAAGTAGTTAAATCCACCTGAAAGAATGGCTGTGCGATATCCATATTTTTTAAGTGTTCGGATGAGGCGTTCGGAACCTTCTGTAAGAGGTAGGTTTTCAGCAATATCCTTCATTACTTTTTCATCGAGTCCTTTTAGAAGCGATACACGTTTGATAAAACTCTCTTTGAAATCGATTTTGCCACGCATGGCATCTTCAGTAATGGCAATAACTTCATCGCCAACGCCTGCTCTAATTGCCAACTCATCTATCACTTCGGTTTGAATGAGTGTCGAGTCCATATCAAAACAGACTAACCGACGATTTCTGCGAAAGATATTATCAATTTGGAAGGCAATGTCGATTCCCATTTCTCCGGAGATAGTAACGAAGCTACTCTTCATTTCGTCGATATTGCTAGGTGTTCCGCGTACCGAAAACTCCACAACAGCCTTGGCGTTAGATTGATCCCCATTAAGTGTTGTTCTGCCAGAGAGACGTGTGATTAGATCGATGTTAAGTCCTTGCGAGGATATGATCGCTGTTGCTTTTGCAATGTGCTCGGCTGTTAATTGGCGCGCCAGAAGTGTCACAATAAAGCGATCCTTTCCTTGGTGCGATACCCATTCGTCATAACGCTCTTCTGATATTGGGGTGAATTTTGCATTTAATCCCAATTCGTAGCTTTTAAATAGAATGTCTTTTAAGATGGGACTTGCTTCAGACTCTTGCGGAACTTCGAAAAGTATTCCTAATGCAAGGTCTTCGTGTATAACGGCCTGTCCCATATCTAATATTCGAACATTGTATTGAGCAAGTACCTCGGTTAGTTGAGCCGTCAAACCAGGCTTGTCGGCACCTGATATATTAAGAAGAATGATCTCTTTTTTTGTCACGATATGTTGTTTTACTATTATTTCATGTAAATCATCTGATCTTCAAGTTTTTTGCCCTTATCTGCACCAAAAACTTTATTAATTATTGCAATTCCAAAAGAGAATGCGGTACCTGCTCCTCGGCTTGTAATGATGTTGCCATCAGTCACAGTCGGTTCATTCATGACTATTGTTTTGCAGCTCAATTGCTCTTCAAAACCAGTAAAACAACAGGCTTTTTTGCCTACCAAAAGTCCAAGTTTGCCCAAAATTGATGGTGATGCACAAATAGCCGCAATAAGCTTATTCTCCTGATTTGCCTTAAGGAGTTGGTTGGTAATTATCTCGTTTTGAGCTAGAGCTTTATGTCCTGGGCCGCCTGGAAGGATGTAAATGTCACCGTTATTAAGATCTATTTGGCTCAGATTCGCATCACATTCAACGGTAATGTTGTGAGCACCAATAGCTTTGAGTGTGTTGTTAACCGAAATGGTGGTCACTTCAACTCCTCCTCTTCGCAATATGTCAATAGGAGTGATGGCTTCAATCTCTTCAAATCCATCGCATAAAAATACAAACGCTCTATTTTTCATAACACAAATATTGTTGCTTTAAAGTTAAATATTCTGATCTTTGTGTGTGGCGATGTTTGCTATTCATTAAATTTTTTGCACTTTTCCTGTTCCTTCAATGATGGTGTTAAGTTTTGGTGAACCCACATAGTAAACCACACCCGACCCATTTATGCGTATGTTGAGAGTTGTGCTGATGGCGCTTATTTGAATAACACCATTTCCATTAATGAGTAAATTGGCTGTGGCAACTGATCCATTAAGTTCAACAAATCCATTCCCATTAACTGTTATATTTACGCTATTCTCCTTAATGTCGTTAATCTCGGCTGTGCCCGATCCGTTAACTGTGACATAAGGATTTGCGCCATGAAGCAGATCGCCAATGAATTTACCATTTCCATTAATTGTTACGCCGTTTAACGTGGCCGATTTTACATCTACAATAAGTGGCTCTTTGTTGGCAATTGTAAAACCCTCTTTTTCTTCAATTTTAATTGTCCCATTTGATTCGTCGGTTAGGATATATGGGATTAGATTGTCTTCCGCAAGTACAAAAATCTTTGAGATATCGTTTCTAGTTGAGAAACTTGTGGTGAAATCGCCATTCACTTGTATCTCATTAATGTTGGTATTTGTGATTGCGCGTGTTTCTGATTTTAAAACTCCGCTTCCAGTTATTTTATCTTCAATATCTTCTGATTGGCAACTCCATGTAATAAGCGAAAGCGTAAGAAATGCAAAATTAACTAGTTTCATATAAGTGAGTTATAAGTTTTGAATTGATGTGAATTCGTTTGTTGGCAAATGTAACTTATATTTTTTATACCCAAAAATGTGGGGTTAGAGTTTTCTTATTAAAAAGAGCCCATCCCTCAGCGGTAGAATTGCTTTTTCAACTCTACAGTCGTTTTTGATGTAATCATTAAACTCTACAATGGATTGAGTTTGTGCGTCTTTTTTATTGATGGGTTCAATTACCTTGTTGTCCCAAAGTACATTATCTGCCAAAATAAATCCACCATTTTTAACTTTATCAAAAATTAGATTGTAATAGGCAATGTATTCTCTTTTATCACCGTCTATAAAAACCAAGTCGTATTGGTGGTCGAGTGTTCTGATGATTTCTAAGGCATCGCCAATATGCAGATTAATTTTGTGGGCAACCTCAGCTTCTTTGAAGTTGTTACGTAAGCGTATTTCAAGCTCATCATCGACTTCAATTGTGTCGATGATGCAATCCGGTGTGGTACCTTGTGCAAAGCAAACTGCCGAATAACCTGTAAATGCTCCAATTTCGAGAATTCGATTCGGCTTTATCATTTGGCAGATCAATTTTAAAATTTGTCCTTGAAGATGTCCCGAAACCATGCGAGGATTGAGTACTTCAAGATGAGTTTGCCTGCTAATTTTTGTTAGCTGTTCGTGCTCAGGGGTTGCATGAGCAAGTATGTATTCGTCTAAAAGCTCTTGTTTATTCATATATCATTATTTATAAATGAGGTAAGAGAGAGCTCTCTCATTAAAAACTTCATTCGCAATATCTTGCAACTCCTTAGCTGTGATTTTCTCCACGCGTTTATAGACATCTTCAAGGGTGTCAACCTTGCCGTAAAGCAGATAGCTTTTGCCAACTGAGAAAAGAAGTGATTCACGGTTCTCAAAACTTATGGCCATTTGTCCAATCGTTTGTCGTTTAATGCGATGTAACTCTTTGATTGATAGTTCTTCGTTTCGGAGTTTTGCTAACTCTTTGTGGATGATTTCAAAGCTTTGGTCTATGTTACTCTTGTCGGTGCCAAAGTAGATGTTGAAAATTCCTGTATCGAAATAGGGCGAGTAATTGGACTCGACGGTATAAGCTATTCCGCTTTTTTCGCGTAACGACCAGTTTAAACGCGAGTTGCTTGCCGAACCACCTAATAAGTTGTTAAGCAGATGAAGAGGTAAACGTCTTTCGTCGTAACAGTTATATGCTCTGTTGCCTATTAAACAATGGCTTTGGAACGTCTTTTTATTAAGTGTTTGAGTAATTGGGGTGTATTCGGCAATTGGATCACGACTCCATAATCGATTGTTTTGAGGCAGATGGTTAAAGTATTTCTCAAAAAGGGTGATTACCTTTTGGGGATTGTAATTGCCCAAAACGCAAAACACCATTTGATCGGTATTGTAATTCCTTTTTATGAAGTTTTCAATGTGTTGATGTTTGAATTTACGAATCTCTTTAGGAATACCCAGAATGTTTCGTCCCATTGAATGGTTTTTAAAGATCAGATCTTCAAAATCATCAAAAATTAGTTCTGCGGGCGAATCTTTGTATGAGTTTATCTCATCTACTACCACTTCTACCTCTTTTTTAAGTTCATCGGCAGGAAATTGCGAGTTCAGAGTTATGTCGGCAACTAATTCGACGGCTCTTTCTAAGTCGCGTTTCAGAAAAGTGGAGTAAATGCAGGTCTCCTCTTTAGTTGTGTAAGCATTTATTTCGCCACCTACGTCATCAATTCGACTTAAAATTTGATATAAATCTCTTTTTTTTGTCCCTTTAAAGATGACATGTTCGATAAAGTGGGCTAATCCGTGTTCGTTTTCGAGTTCGTCACGACTGCCTGTATTGATAAACATCCCGCAATATCCGACCTCAGATTTGGTTGGATAGAATATAAGACGAAGATTATTAGAAAGTTGATGAGAGTGATACTCCATAAGTTTATTTTGTGCAAAATTAACAAGATATAGTTACCAAAAATAATTTCTACAAACTTTAAATAATATTTAATATTTCCCTTTTGTAATTAAAATCTTTGTATAACTTTGCACCGCAATTAAGCAGAGGGTGCCATAGCTCAGTCGGTAGAGCAAAGGACTGAAAATCCTTGTGTCCCTGGTTCGATTCCAGGTGGCACCACTTTCAGAAAAGAGAAAAAGTTCTCTTGTAAATGATAAAGTTGCACAAAAAATAGAGGGTGCCATAGCTCAGTCGGTAGAGCAAAGGACTGAAAATCCTTGTGTCCCTGGTTCGATTCCAGGTGGCACCACTTTTTAAAGCTTCAAAACTTACTGTTTTGAAGCTTTTTTTGTTTATAGCCAGCGTTGGGCTTTTTT
>JAGPHP010000169.1 GCA_018055415.1 Breznakibacter sp.
CACTGCCGAATACTATTCTGATCGTGCCGGAGATGCTCAAATTGAAGTTCTTGACATGCTAGGCAACCGTCTGGCTGTTCTTAACCAACAGTTAAGCGAAGGCTCTAACACTTTCAAAATCTGCGGCATGGCCTCTGGGATATATATGGTTAATCTAAAAGCTTTTGGTAAATGCAGCGCCGTTAAAACGGTTGGTCGTGCAGATGGGAATAATAATATTACCATCAACTATCAGGGAGTGCAAAACATCAAAAGATCCTATTCCAAAAACCAGCTAAAAGCTACAGGCCAGCTCACCTACACTCCTGGTGATTGGTTGATGTTTCAAGGCAAGAGTGGAATCTATTCAACCGTTGTTACCGACGACCCAACTAGCAGCAAAACAATTGATTTTAACTTTATCGCTTGCACAGATGGAGATAACAACAATTATCCCGTTGTCAAAATAGGTGCGCAAACATGGATGGCCAGAAACTTGGCCACTACGAAATACAACGATGGCACAACTGCAATTCCAAATATATCTGGATCAAGTAATACAACCTGGACACAAACAATTACGCCTGCGTACTGCTGGTATAACGGTGATGCTGGAGTATATAATAAAACAACTAATGGCGCCTTATACAATGGGTATGCGGTTACAACTAGTAAAAATGTATGCCCTATTGGATGGCATGTGCCAACAGATACCGAGTGGACAACACTTGCAAATACACTGGGAGGTAACAGTGTGGCAGGTGGCAAGTTGAAAGACACTAATACAGGGATTAATGTTTGGGCAGATCCTAACGAAGGGGCTAATAATCAGAGCGGCTTCACTGCACCACCAGCAGGTTACCGTGACTACTATTACGGTTCGTTTGACAAAAAAGGGGATGGGACAATATTCTGGAGCGCAACCAATGATCCAAATAATACTATCCAACAGTGGAGTAGAAGTCTCGGTTTTACCACTGCTTTTATTAGTAGAATCAGTAGCGATAAAAAGAGTGGTTATTCCGTAAGATGCGTTAAAGACTGATTTTCAAGAAGCGTCCCAGACAAATGAAAGATGTTTGGGACGCTTCTTATAAAGATTTAAGTTTCTTACCTTTAGCGAATCATAAACTACGTTATGGAACTCTTCGCTAACCTCCCACTCATAACCCTCCTATCATTATCTTTTTTTGCCTTATTGGCAGGGTTCATTAATGCGCTAGTGGGCGGTGGAGGATTAATCCAACTTCCGGCCCTCTTAATAAATCTACCAAAAACTGAACTTGCCACTCTCTTTGGCACCAACAAAATTGCGGCATTATCCGGCACTTCCATCTCTGCCTATCAATATAGTCGCAAAATAAAATTCAATATCTCCCTTCTATTCATCATCTCCTTATCGGCTTTTGTGGCTTCGTACTTAGGAGCAAAAGCCGTGACGCATATTCCAAGTGATATACTAAAGCCAGTTGTCTTTTTCCTGCTCATCATTATTGCCATTTACACCTATCTAAAAAAAGAGTTAGGTAGTAAAAGTAATCCCTTAATCTCTTTAAAGCGAAAAATGATTATGGGGGCTTTGTTGGCACTCGTAGTTGGCTTTTACGATGGATTTTTTGGCCCCGGCACCGGTAGTTTCTTCGTTCTAGGATTTGTGGTGCTTTTGGGTTTCGATTTTCTTGAAGCATCGGCATACGCTAAAGTAATAAATGCTATTACTAATATATCTGCACTCGTGGTATTTATCTCCCATGGAAATTATCTCCTAGAAGTAGCACTTTTAATGGCGCTTTTTAATGTTATTGGGAGTTTTATTGGCACTCATCTGGCTTTTTCTAAAGGCAATAAATTTATTCGTAAAATCTTTATAGGCGTTGTCTTTTTAATGATTGTAAGATATGGATATGATCTCTATTTAAACTTTTAAATAGAGATCTTAATGATCAACAAAAAAAGAGGCTTTCCGGAGTCTCTTTTTTTGTTTTATATTCCTATAAAATTTATCGACAAGTTTATATTGATTATAAATTATTTTTGCTAAATTACATACACAAAGCAACTTAACGGATAAAAATTGCTTTAACAAACTTAAACACATAGCGATATCTAAATATTTCATTAATTTCGTATATTCTTTTTAATCCAGTCAAATATGGCATCTAGTCGCAGAGATTTTATAAAAATCGGGGCTCTCAGTAGCGCCGGACTTATTTTTAGTTCTACACTACTTAAAGCATTTACTAAAGATAACAGCTCTGTTAGGCTTGGGGAGGAGAAATTTGTACGCACCCCAACCTATTGCGAGGTTTGCTTTTGGAAATGTGCCGGCTGGGTTTACAAAAACGATGATGGCTCCATCAAAAAGATTATTGGCAACGATGACGACCCCAATTGCAACGGTCGCTTTTGCCCCCGAGGAACTGGTGGCGTTGGAATGTACACCGATACAGATAGACTCAAGAAACCATTAATGCGCGTGGGCGAGCGAGGGAAACAGACCTTCAAAGAGGTGGAGTGGGACGAGGCATACAACTTCATCGCCCAAAAGATGAACGACATTAAAGCTAAATATGGTGCTGAATCGATGGCCCTCTTTTCACACGGGTCGGGTGGCTCCTATTTCACAACGTTGCTCAAAGCTTATGGCAGCGGAAATATGGCTCAACCCTCTTACGCACAATGTAAAGGTCCCAGAGATGCAGCCTTTATCGCTACCTTTGGAATGGAGCTTAACTCACCCGAAAACACCGATATCCGTGATACCGAATGTCTTGTTCTTATAGGATCTCACATTGGCGAAAATATGCACAATGGACATGTGCAAGAGATGTCTGATGCCATTGATAAACGCGCCTGCATCATTACTGTCGATCCGCGATTTTCGACAGCAGCCAGCAAATCTAAATATTGGCTACCCATAAAACCGGGCACTGACACTGCACTATTATTGTCGTGGATGCATGTGATTATAGAGGAGGAGCTTTACGATAAAGCTTATCTTGACCAGCATGCCTTTGGGTTTGATAAACTCGTGGAACATGTAAAACCTTTTACTCCCGAGTGGGCGTATGGAATAACTACCATCCATCCCGATCAAATACGAGCTACTGCCCGCGAAATGGGTAAAGCATCACCGGCAACACTTATACATCCCGGACGCCATGTAACGTGGTATGGCGATGACACTCAACGCCTTCGGGCCGTGGCAATTTTAAATGCTCTTTTGGGATCGTGGGGACGACGTGGTGGTTTTTATATGCCTATTGCTCCTCATCTGCCAAAAGTAAAACTTCCGCCATTTCCAGAACCTGCAAAAACATGGGCTAATGCGCATACTGGACTATTTCCAATGGCAGAAGTGGGTTTAGTCAACACATTAGTTGAGGCATCTATCCCTGAATACAAACGAGATCTTCAGATAAAGGGTTGGATTGTAAATGGTACAAATCTTATCGAAACTCTTCCAAATAGAGCAGATACACTTAAGGCAATTGATAATCTTGAACTCTTAGTGGTGGTTGATACCATGCCTATGGAGATTACAGGGTACGCCGATATCGTTCTGCCCGAATGCACCTATCTTGAGCGATACGACTCGCTACGTGCCACACAACATCGAGAAGAGGTGATATCGCTGCGCATGCCTGCCACCGAACCTCTTTACGACACAAAATCTTCGTGGCAGATGGCTAAAGAGTTGGCGAATAAGCTCGATTTAGGCGCCTATTTCCCATACGAGACACAGGCCGAAGAGCTCGATTGGCAACTCAAACAGATTGGCTCATCGCTCGAAGAGATGAAACGAATTGGTGTAAAGGTAACTAAGCGCGGCGATGGCGAGCTTTACTTCAAACAAGGTGAACCGCAAGAGTTTGCAACACCGTCGGGTAAAATCGAGCTCTACTCCGAAACGTATGCCTCTTATGGGTTTGATCCAATGCCACTCTTTACCCCTAATCCTGAACCTCCCACTGGGTATTACCGACTTATATATGGACGTGCCCCAATGCACACGTTTACACGTACAGCCAACAATCCGCATTTAACCGATTTGATGGATGAGAACACCGTTTGGGTAAATCCGAAAGTGGCTAAAGAGTGGGGTTTAAAAAATAACCAATTAGTCCATCTCGAAAATCAAGATGGTGTGGTCTCCTCTTTTGCTATAAAAGTAAGAGTTACAGAGCGTATTCGTTGGGACTCCGTTTATATGGTGCACGGTTTTGGTCATCAAAACAAAGCATTGACCCGAGCATTTGGTCGTGGAGCTTCTGATACACAGCTCATAACTACCGTAAAAGTGGATCCAATTATGGGTGGAACTGGCATGAGAGGCAATTTTGTAACGTTTAAAGTGTAGTAACCATGAGATATGCAATGGCAGTAGATACGAAAAAATGCGTTGGGTGCTCCGACTGCGTTGTGGCGTGTCAAACCGAAAATAATGTACCCATTGGCTATTGCCGCGATTGGGTAGTGGAGGTTACCGACGGTACCTACCCACAGCTTGAGCTCGAGAATAGATCCGAACGTTGTAACCATTGCGATAACTCGCCATGCGTACGCTGTTGTCCCACAGGTGCAAGTCACTATGCCGCAGGTGGAGTGGTTTTGGTTACGCACGACAAATGTATTGGTTGCGGCGCCTGCATTGCCAGTTGCCCTTACGATGCTCGATATGCGCATCCTGATGGCTACGTAGATAAGTGTACCTTTTGTTTGCACAGGGTTGAGAAGGGACAAAAACCTGCTTGCGTGGCCGTCTGCCCCACAAAATGCATGTACTTTGGCGATCTAGACGATCCACGCTCGGAGGTGAGCCTTATTTTGAAGAAGCGCAAACATAAAACGCTTATTCCCGAAGCAGGCACATCACCTCAACTCTATTTTCTTATTTAAACGATTATGAGTGGAGTAAAATTAAAACGTAAAATTAAAGATATCATTCATATCTCGAGTTAATAAAAGAACATTTGAAGTATTATCACAATGGCCTCCCCTAGCCCCTCCAAAGGAGGGGGACAGGACAAAACTTTTAAAGAAATTTCTTCACTCCCCTCCTTTGGAGGGGTT
>JAGPHP010000170.1 GCA_018055415.1 Breznakibacter sp.
CAGGCTTAAATCTATTGCCACTCAGCACAACGCTTGAAGGCGAAAAAATCACCAAACAGGTTGAGTTTAAGTTTTTGGATAACAGCGTTATTTGCTCTGGTTACGAGATTCATAATGGACGAACCGACATACTCGATTCCAATTATAAACCACTTAATTTTATTATTGGTCGAGAGCACGATGGTGTGTTAAAAAATAACGTTATAGGCTCATACATTCACGGAATTTTAGATAATAGCGTGGTAATCGACTATCTCTTAGCCCCTTTTGCACATCGACAAGCCGATTCTAAAACGTTCGATTTTAAGGCGTTTAAAGAGGAGCAGTACGATAAGTTGGCGGCACATGTGCGCGAGCATGTGGATATGGATTTAGTCTATTCATTTATAAATCAACAACAGTGATAAACGGACACGGAGACGACTTCTCAGGCACTTTAAAAGCAAATTTTAGTTCAAATGTGTGGTATGGTGCCGATAATAGCGCGCTCTTCACCCATCTGAACCAAAGTTTTTCATTATTGGCCCGTTATCCCGAGGTGGATGCCAAAACGGTGAAATCGCTTTTTGCCAAGCGCGAGTTGGTCGAAGAGGAGAATGTGGTGGTGTGTAACGGCTCGGTGGAGGCGTTCTATCTAATCGCTCAGAGCTTTGCGGGCAGTCGCTCGCTCATTGTTGCTCCAACTTTTTCGGAGTATGCCGATGCTTGCGAACTCTATCAGCACCGAATAAAAAAAGTGCCACGTGAGTCGCTTTCTCGAGAGCTCGAAACCCGCAAGCCTGATCTATGCTGGATTTGCAATCCCAATAATCCCGATGGATTTTGTTACTCATCATCCGAACTACTAAATCTGGTTGAGCGCTATCCATCTACCACCTTTATTATCGACCAAGCCTATTGGCAATTTGCTCAAAAAGAGCCAATTCCTACAAATAAGGTTCTCGAATATTCAAATCTTATCTTAATTCACTCCCTCACCAAGCGCTACGCCATTCCTGGTTTGCGTATCGGCTTTTTGTACGCTTCGGCCGATATTGTTGTGGGTATCAATAGCTTTAAACAGCCTTGGAGCGTAAGTACGTTGGCGCTTGAAGCTGCTAAATTTATAGTCTCATCAAACAATCAAGAATTTCCTCTTAACGAGTGGCTTGCGGTGAAAGATGCATTTCAGAAATCTCTCGATGAGTTAGATATTTTTGAAATTTATCCCTCCCAAACGCCCTTCTTTTTGGTGAAGTTGCGCATTGGAAAAGCCTCTGAACTAAAATCCTTCCTTTTAGAGCGCGGATTACTCATCCGAGATGCCACCAATTTTTATTTACTCGATGGCGAGTTTATCCGCCTAAATACGCTCGATGAGGCGAGTAATGAACTGTTAATTAATGCTCTACATCAATGGAAGCTCTCTATAGCACCGCTCTCCCTCTCGTTATAGGGTTTTTGCTCGATCAAATTTTTGGCGACCCCCAAAAGATGCCTCACCTCATTGTGGGGTTTGGTAAGACGATTGCCTTTCTCGAAAAACGGTTTAATCGTGGTAAAAAGCTCATCTTTAAAGGAGCTGTTGTTGGCGTGGCGTTGGTTTTATTTGTGTTTGGACTCTCTTTTTTTCTATTACGATGGGTTGAGGAACATAACCTCATCCTAGCAATTATTCTTAAATCGATTTTGGTCTTTTATTCCCTTTCGGCATTAACCCTGAGGCGCGAGGTGCGTAACGTTTTTAAGGCGGTCGATCGGTCGGTCGAAGATGGAAGAGTGCAACTTCAGCGCATTGTTGGTAGAGATACGGCCACACTCTCGCCTCAAAAAATACGAACTTCGGCATTGGAAACCCTTTCCGAAAACTTGAGCGATGGCGTTATCGCACCCCTCTTTTGGTATGCTCTCTTGGGCGTTCCGGGTATGCTGGCCTATAAAATGACTAACACACTCGACTCCATGATTGGCTATAAAAACGAGCGTTATATCTACTTTGGTCGTTTCTCGGCTAGGCTCGACGACGTTTTAAATTACATTCCCGCACGATTAACAGCTCTTTTAATGCTCATCGTTAGTGGATCATTAACGAAAATCGCCTTGGTTTGGAACCACGGAAAACGGCACACCAGCCCCAACTCTGGCTACCCCGAAGCAGCGCTAGCTTTCATTATAGGTTGCCGCTTTGGAGGGCCCAATAGCTATTTTGGTCAGATGATGGATAAGCCATTTATTGGGTGCATAGACAAATTACTTGATAGAGATGATTTGCGTGTTTCTATTAAAATAAATTTTTTGACAGAGTGGCTTATGTTTTTTATCGTATCCGTTTGTCTATTGGTATTACATCATCTTTGCTCAAATTTCTTGTTTTAGTCTTGTCTTACGATTTTGAGAGTTTTTTTTTAACTTTTTTCTTAAACGTGACGTATTTTATATGTTGTTTTCTTTATTTCAACTACTTTTGATTGATCTCTTTGATCTTTATAGATCTAAGGTTGAAATGTTTAATTTTGCGGCTTGTTTTGAAAAGCACCTCTTTCAGCGAATTTTTAAAATAGATTGTTTAGAATGAAAAAAGTTACTTTAAAGAAGGTTTTAGATGTTTTCTCTTTTAAAAAAGTTAAATTCTCTGATTTGAGGGATTTAGATCACATTAATTTATATGCTGGTGATGTTCCTGATATGTTGGAGTATAAGGAATATGTTGGATTGTCGATAAAGAGAGGGAATGGGAATCATATAAAGCACAGTGTTACTGAGGTTTATCCTCTTAATGACAACTGTGTAGATAGATATCAGTCTGAGGATGTCTTCGAACACATTAGCTATGAGCAGCTTCCAGATGTAATTAATGAAATATACCGTGTACTAAAAAAGGGTGGGCTATTTCGGTTGTCGCTTCCTGATTATAAATGTGATATTTTGAATGATAGAACTCTCAAGAATACACTCGGAGAGCTGGTTTTTGATCCAATGGGTGGAGGTAAGTTTGTCGATGGAAAAGTGTTGGGCGGTGGACATCTCTGGTTTCCCGACTATATTCAAGTTAAAAATCTTCTGAATCAAACAAATTTCACTAATTGTACTTTCCTTCATTATTACGATGAAGAAGGAAAGGGAATTACGAATAAAATCGATTACTCAAAAGGTTATGTTATGCGAACACCCGATCATGATGAAAGGGTGAAAAATCCTTACAGACCAATGTCTATTGTGGTTGATTGCATTAAAAATTGATGTTTTTGTGTCTAATCTAATTGTATAACTCCCAAAAAGACTAAGACTTGCTGTGTTTTGAACTCTCGGATTGTCTTCTATGTGTTTTGATTAAATTCCTATCTCTCAAAACCCCTCTTCTCTAAATCATACACCTTCTCTTTTATCTTCTCAGCCGTTTTGTTCAAATTCTTCTCCTTTTTCAGATCTTCCCATTTAATTGGTTTTCCAAAAGTGAGGGTTATCTCGGCATTCTTTTGTTTGAAGAGTTCATCCACCAAATAGAGCATCTCAAGGTTTATTTTGATGCCAAGTTTTTTGCGCCAGTGAGCCAAATTATAGAAGAATTTAGAGTTTTTGCCCTCAATAAAAACGGGCACAATATCGCGCTTGTGTTCAATGGCTTTTTTAACAAAGTTGCGTTTCCACTCCAAATCTTTGATAGCGTTTCCGTTTTTGCGCGACACCAATCCTGCTGGAAACATCAATATCTGATCATATGATTTATACGCATTTTCGAGCTTTTCGGCAGATTCTTGTGTTTGTGAACCGTGTTTGTTGATAGGCAAAAAGAGCGGTTTCAGGTTGTCGAGATTCATTAAGATATCGTTTACCGGAAACTTTACCTCGTTAAAGTTTTTTGCAATGGCATCCATCAAAATCACCCCATCTAAACCTCCAAGCGGATGGTTGGCGGCAAAGATGTAACGCCCCTCTTTGGGTACTCGACTTATCCCTTTAAGATGGTAGGTGATATTGAAATCTCTAATAATTGCCGAGGTAAATTCAATGCCATACAAATGGCCATTTTTGACCAAAAATTGGTTTATCTCCTCCTGATGAATGATGCGTTTGAGGTAACTGATCAGAAACTTTGGAATCCACTTGGCGGCAGTTGGATTTTTTGATTTCAGTACTCCGTCTATATCAATGAGTTTTGGCGTTTTGGAATCCATAATTGCGATGGTTACTTTAAAAATTGCGGTTAAATATACCAAAAAGAGCTATATTCGATGAGATAAAATTCTATTTGTTTCATGTTAGTTGAAGTTGTTTTACCCGTTCCATTAGGTCAACTTTTTACCTATTCGGTGCCCGAGGGTCTCGAGTCTGATATTAAAGAGGGCGTTCGTGTTGTTGTGCAGTTTGGTAAGAAGCGCTTTTTGTCGGGCGTGGTGCGCCGTGTGGTCGATGAGGTGGTGGTCGATTATCCTCTTAAGGACATCATTTCGGTTTTGGATGAGATGCCTATCGTTAATAACTTTCAGTTTCATTTTTGGGAGTGGATTGCCGATTATTACCAGTGCACTTTGGGCGAGGTTTACAAGGCGGCCATCCCAGCGGGTTTGAAGTTGGAGAGCGAAACAAAGGTCTTTTTAGCCGATGATTTTGACGATGTGCAACTGGAAACGCTCAAACTCTCAGCTAACGAAACGCTTATTGTTAACTACTTGCGGGAAAACAACGGTGCTGCCATAGATGATCTGTTGCAGCTCACCGACCTGAAAAGTGTGCTACCCCAAATAAAATTGTTGATCGATAAGGGCGTTGTCACAATCAACGAAGAGCTTATTGAATCGTATAAACCGAAAGAGGTGCGAAGCGTTGTCTTGCGCGAAGTATATCGCTCAGAGAGTGCCTTGAATGAGTTGATTACGCAACTCAAACGGGCACCAAAGCAACAAGATTTCTTGCTCAAATATCTTCATCTTTTAATCACCGATTTTGGAGGCGATTACTCAAAAGAGATTTTGCGCCGTGATTTGCTCGAATCGCTTGAGGCTACAAATCAGATTCTTAATGAACTCCTTAAAAAAGGTGTTTTTAGAGAGATAATTGCCGAAGGGAGTCG
>JAGPHP010000033.1 GCA_018055415.1 Breznakibacter sp.
TTTAACGGCAGCCTGGAACATAAGTCTTAATTATAAAATGGTTTATTTTGCATAGAAGATACACAAATTGCACTACATCAAAACCTGAACTCAATGAGTCTGGCGTGTACATTAAGAGTGTAAAATGGAAATCTATAAATTTATTTAGTAGAATTGACTGCAATAAAAAGGGCAAAGAAATTAATCTTAGCCCTTTCTGTTGCCCCTAAAAGCATATTTTTGGTTTTTTTATTTAGATAGCGGTTCACTGCTAACTAATTTGTAACCCTTACCATGCACATTAATAATTTCGATACGAGGCTCATCTTTAAGGTGCTTACGTAATTTTGTGATGTAAACATCCATACTACGAGCATTAAAGTAGTTATCATCAACCCAAATTGTTTTAAGTGCAAAATTACGCTCTAAAACCTTATTGGCATTATTACAAAGCAATTTAAGAAGATCGGACTCTTTTGTTGTTAGCTTTATAACCGACTCTCCATCAACTAGCTGTCGCTTTTGAGTGTCAAACATATATCGACCTAAATGGAAGACCTCCTGGGATGTATGTCCACCTTTTGTTCTACGAAGAATGGCTTCTAATCTTAAAAGCAACTCTTCCATACTGAAAGGTTTAGTAATATAATCGTCAGCACCCATTTTAAAACCCTGAAAAACATCCTCTTTCATTGTCTTTGCAGTTAGGAAGATGATTGGAATTTCGGAATTAACCATTCGTATCTCTTTGGCCAAAGCAAAACCATCCTTTTTAGGCATCATAACGTCTAAGATACAAATATCAAATTCGCGCTCAGAAAATGCCTTGTAGCCTTGCTCTCCATCTACAACTAAATCGGTATCATAACCACGATTAATCAAATACTCACGCAATAGCATTCCTAGGTTCTCGTCGTCCTCTGCTAATAGTATTTTGTACTCTTTGTCCATTCTTTTTTATTTTTTAGGGGTAAAAATATATTAAACTTTGTTCCCACATTTAACTCACTCTCAACTGTAATGGTTCCACCATGAAGCTCAACGATTTTCTTTACGTAAGCCAATCCAAGACCAAAACCTTTTACATCATGTACGTTACCCGTTGGAACGCGAAAAAACTTCTCAAAAACTTTCTCTAAATTCTCTTCCGAAATACCAATTCCATTGTCTTTAATGGTAATTACCACCTCATCACCTTTATTCCAAGTGATGATTTGCAAGTTTGGAGCACTTCGTTTATACTTTAAAGCATTATCTAAAAGGTTGTAAATAACATTTGTAAAATGCACTTCATCAACAAATACTGATGATTCGCGAGCTTCAAGCTTCTCTATAAGAGTGCCTTGGCTATTTTCAACTTTAATCCTAAAATTAATAGAAACATTTGATATTAACGAATTTATATCAATTTTTTTTAATTTTAAATGTGCCTTCCCTTGATCAAAAACGGCCATCTGCAAAACCTTCTCCACCAAAAAGCTCAAACGCTTGCTTTCATCTCGTATAACATTAGAGATACTTCGTAGAGATTTAGGGTTTTTTACCATCCCTTCGTCCAATAACATCTGCGAGGCAAGACTTATTGTAGAGATTGGTGTTTTAAACTCATGGGTCATATTATTGATAAAATCATTCTTTATCTCATCAACTCTCTTTTGCTTAAAAATAATATAGATAGTTGAAAACGAGGTAAATATCAAAATCAATATAAAGATAACCGTAGGAATTATTAACCCAATAGACTCGGAGAAGAAACTTGGTCTTTCAGAGAAGTGAAGTAAAATATAGTCTGCTTTTGGATGTAAATCATTCTGGAAAAGAAGTTTTTTGTAAGATTTAAATCCCAGATCTAAGTTAAATCCACGAGTTGAGAGCATCTGCTTGTCGCGTGAGTCATAGATAGCAAACTCATAAGGAAGCTGAATTCCCTTATCTTCGAGCATTTGAACAATAAGACCATCCAAACGATCCATATCAATTCGATCAGCGATCTTCTTGTCTGGGAATAGCGCGTTGAGCAAAATTTCGCTCTTTTCGTCCACTTTAGAACGCAAATTATCTTGAACTCTAGTTAAGGCTCCTGCCAGAGGCCCGTATCCGCCTAGATTACTCGTGAGAGCTGTTTTACTGCCACCAAGCAGATAAACAACCGAATCTTTGCTATAGCTTAATGAGGTGTTAACAAACTGTCCCTCAAACTGAAAATGAAAACTAACACCAAATTTATCATTCGTTGAGGTTGTAATTCCCTCATCCGATAACATCGAGTTTTGGGTAGAATTTCTAATCTTAGTCCTAACCGAGGCAACCTCCTCTTTTTCTAATCGGCCAGCTACATCGTCGAGTGCTTGTTGCACAAGCTGATTAAAGTGTTCGGCCTTGAGATGTAGGCCATTTCGCATCCAAAGTCCCTGATATACAATTAATCCCGTAAACGTTGCCGCGATAACGATCGTTAAAACTAAAATAAAACGTTTACTCATATCAGTAAATAATCAAAGCTAATATTATGATGACTTTTGTTTACTCGTAAAAAAATCGAGAGCCTCTTTTGAAGCCATTTGTTGCGCCTCCTTTTTAGATGCGCCATTTCCATGACCTCGTACTTCACCGTTAACAATAACAACGGCTATAAATTCGGGCACTCCACTCTTACTATAAGGATGCTCTTCTGTTTCAAACGCGATTTGAAGCTTAAAACGTTGGCAATACTCTATCAAATTAGATTTATAATTTCCATCATCAATTATCAACGCATTAACGTCAATCTGATCGGCTAAAATCTTCTGAACAATAAACTTACGAGTAGCCTCATAGCCTCTATCGACAAAGATTGCACCAATAATTGCCTCAAGTGCATCACCAAGAATATGGGTCTTTTCGAATGAAAGCGATGATTGGGCAGTGATGTAGTTATCCAAGCCCAAATTCTTCCCTACCCCATTGAGTGCAGTTCTGTTGACAATTTTCGATCTCGTCTTGGTTAAAAAACCCTCATCTTCATTAGGATAGCGCGTATATAGTTCAAGGGCAACAACTGCTCCTAAAATAGCATCGCCCAAATATTCAAGCCTCTCATTAGTCTCAAGGCCATCACGTTGCTTCTCGGTCGAAGATTTATGGACAAACGCAATTCTATAAAATTTAATATTCTTAGGCGCTACACCAATGAGATCTTCAATAAACGAAGAAAACCGTTTTCGTTGAGAAAACGGCTTTAATGCTCTAAATAATTTCTTTAACACAGTACTTATATCGCTCTAAAGAGAACCGAAGCATTGTGTCCTCCAAATCCAAAAGTATTTGAAAGAGCAGCTCTAACCTCTCTTTTTTGAGCTTTATTAAATGTTAAGTTTAATTTACTATCGATTGCCTCATCCAACTCAAAATGGTTGATGGTTGGAGGGATAATTTGATCACGAATAGCTAAAATACAAGCAATAGCTTCAATAGCACCAGTAGCACCCAATAAGTGACCAGTCATTGATTTCGTTGAACTGATATTCATTTTATAAGCCTGCTCACCAAACACAGCAAGAATTGCTTTTGTTTCAGCAATATCCCCAAGTGGTGTAGAAGTACCATGAACATTGATGTAATCAACTACATCTACAGGTGTATTGTTATCGCTAAGCGCAGATAACATAACATTCTTTGCACCTAATCCTTCTGGATGTGGAGCCGTTAAGTGATAAGCATCGGCTGTCATACCAGCACCAATCATCTCACAATATATTTTTGCACCACGTTTAACCGCGTGCTCATACTCTTCTAAAATAATGCCTGCTCCACCTTCACCCATCACAAAGCCATCACGTCCTTTATCGAAAGGTCTTGAAGCCGTTTTAGGATCATCGTTACGAGTAGAAAGAGCTTGTAAAGCGTTAAAACCACCAACTCCAGCTTCGTTAATTGAAGCCTCAGAGCCACCAGCGATAAAAACGTCAGCTTTACCTAAGCGAATAAGATTATATGCATCAGCTAACGCATTAGTTGAAGATGCACAGGCTGAAACAGTACCAAAGTTTGGACCTCTAAAGCCATACTTCATTGAGATATGACCAGAGGCGATATCTGCAATCATTTTTGGGATAAAGAATGGGTTAAAACGAGGAACACTTCCGCCCTCTATGTAACCTCTAACCTCTTCTAAGAAGGTGTTTAAACCACCAATACCAGCGCCCCAAACAACGCCCACTCTATCGTGATCGATCTTTTCAAGATCAAATTTAGCATCATTAACAGCTTGCTCAGCAGCGATAATCGCAAACTGAGCAAACATGTCTAATTTTTTCGCTTCTTTTCTGTCGAAATAAGCCAAAGGGTCGAAGTTCTTAACTTCACAAGCAAATTTGGTCTTAAAATTTGTGGGATCAAATCGGGTAATTGTGGCTGCACCACTTACTCCATTCACAAGATTCGTCCAGAATTCATCAACGGTATTACCAATTGGTGTTATGGCGCCTAAACCTGTAACCACTACTCTTTTCAATTCCATAATTTAATAAGATCTAAATTTAACTTTTAATTACTTCGCGTTAGCTTCGATGTAAGAGATAGCTGCACCTACAGTGCTGATGCTTTCTGCTTGATCATCAGGAATAGCAATATTAAATTCCTTTTCAAATTCCATGATTAGTTCCACAGTATCCAATGAATCTGCACCTAAATCATTTGTGAAGCTTGCCTCGTTAGTAACTTCAGATTCTTCAACGTTTAATTTCTCTACGATAATTGCTTTTACTCTTGATGCAATTTCTGCCATAGCTTTAAGCTTTAAGTTAATAATTCAACTTTTGTGATTAAAATAACGGCACAAAGGTATAAGAATTCTTGTTTATTTATCAAATATATCGAAAATAAAATTCCATTACTTATCCATTTTTCCTATTTTTGACCTTTCTTAAACAATCTAAAAATCAGTTTAAATGTCTGACATAAAACAAATTGTCATCTTTGCATCAGGCTCAGGAAGTAATGCAGAAAATATTGCTAATTTTTTCAAAGAGCGACCAGAAGTTGAGATTGCACACGTTTTCACAAATAACAAGAGTGCCTATGTTATTGAACGTGCCAAAAAACTCAATATCGACTATACAATTTTCTCAAAATCAGATTTTTACGAATCGGATGTTGTACTTAAAAAGCTTGAAAATCTAAAATGTGATTTAATTGTTCTTGCTGGATTCCTTTGGCTTATACCTGCTAAGATGGTTGCTAAATATCCAGATAGAATTATCAATATTCATCCAGCATTACTGCCAAAATTTGGAGGGAAAGGGATGTATGGAGATAATGTACACAAAGCGGTGGTTGAAAACCGAGAAGCGCAAAGCGGGATAACCATACACTATGTAAACGAACAGTATGACAAGGGAGATATAATTTTTCAGGCAACGTGCGATGTGACTCCTGAGGATACCTTCGAAACGGTAGCGCAAAAAGTTCATCAATTGGAATACAAACACTTCCCAAAGATTGTTTTGGATGTTGTAGAGATGCTTTAAAATATTTTGACCAATAGAAAAGGCGACTATGTAAAATAGTCGCCTTTTCTATTGGTCAAAATTGTCTATTAAAATATCTTCTTAAGTATCTTCTCTGTTGCCCCGATCTCTCTTTCAACATAGTTTTTGGCGCCATTGGAGCTCATTTTCAAATAGTTTGAATCACGAATCAATCGATCCATGAGTGTTTCGAAATCGCTATAAGAGTTAATTGAGAATCCCGATTCGTGGGCGATCAAATCACGAGCCTCTTTAAACTTCTGATATTTAGGCCCAAAAATCACTGGTAATCCAAATGTAGCCGCTTCTAATGTATTATGAATCCCTTTACCAAAACCACCACCAATATACCCAATTACGCCATACTGATAGAGCGACGACAAAAGCCCAATCGTGTTAATTACAAGAACATTAGCTTCTCTCCAACCCTCAATCTTTTGATCGGTATAAAGAGCGTAAGGCACCTTTATCATCTCCACCATTTTATTAATATGTTGTGAGTCAACCTCGTGCGGCGCAATAATCAACTTAATGTCTGGATGTTTAGATATATATTCTAATAAAATAGCCTCATCGGGTAACCAAGTGCTACCTGCGATAATAACCATCTTACCATCAATAAACAGGTCAATATTTGGAATGCTCTTTGCCGATTTTGCAATCTCATAAACTCTGTCGAACCTTGTATCTCCAACAACTGACGCGCTTTCTATACCAATAGATTTTAATAGAGCCACAGATTTCTCATCTTGACAATAGAAAAACGAAACCCTTTGAAGGATTTGGCGAAACCATCCTCCGTATCCTTTAAAGAAGATTTGGTTAGGACGAAATATGGCCGATACTAAGTAAACTGGGATCTCGCATTTAGCAAGCTCTGCAATATAAAAATGCCAGTATTCATACTTAACAAAAAAGGCCATTTTCGGCTTGAGTTTACTTACGAGCAATTTAGCATTGGCATGAGTGTCGGCTGGCAGATAAATAATTGCATCGGCAAGGGGATAATTTTTCCTAATCTCAAATCCCGATGGTGAAAAGAAGGTTACAACAATTTTTTCTTCAGGAAAATCAGACTTTATCTTTTCAATGACAGGTCGTCCTTGTTCAAACTCACCAAGCGATGCGCAATGAACCCAAATTGCACCTTGTGGGAGATCACCACTCATCAAACGCTTTATCGCAGTCGCTCTTCCTTTATGAATTTGATTTGCCTTTTCACTAAAAGGTGCCACAATCTTAACAAGCAACGAAAAGAGCCAAATCCCAGCTCTGTATATAATTTCCATCTCTCTTTTTTTTGTAAAAATAGAGTATTCCTTCATTCAAACCAAGTATAGCAACTATTTGTACTATTGATTTCAGCGGAGACATATTCATCGTTAAAAACGACCAATGAGATTACATTGTCACTTTAAACTCACATGACATTATTAATTCTAGCATATTTCACCTAAAAATCATCTTGTTAGCTTGATAAAGCACAAATATTTTTTACTTTTGAACGAAATAACATAATGGTCGTTGCTTTTATAAAACCAAACTATTGATGCCATCAAGAACATATCTTAGATCTACCTTATTTATTTATGTAACGACCATTTTTCTCGGGACATTATTAATGAGTCAAGTGACTAAACCTATTAATCACCTTGATGAGCTATGCGTAATTATTGATCAAAATGCTACTATTTCGGGAGAGGTTTGTATTAGTATAGGGAAAGAGCTAATTACCTCGACCACCCCACATGAGATTAAATACAGAGCTTATGGCTACTATGGAGTTGGCCAAGGGGAGTTTATGGAGCAAAACTTCACCAAAAGTTTACACTATCTTGATTCGGCACTTATTCTTTTTCAAGCGATTGACGATTCTGTAAAGATTCAACAAGTTCTTAATAGGCTGGGGAATATCAACCATCTGCTTGGAAATGATAAGCTAGCGTTTACCAACTATCAAAAATCCTTTAAGATTGCTTTACAACTGGGCCAAGAGGGTCGAATTGCCGATTTACACAACAATCTAGGTCTAATCTGTTATCGTCAGAAAGATTATCATCAGGCCGAAGAGTACTACCTTAAAGCCTTAGAGAGTTACCGAAAACTAAAGGACGAGAAGTCGATTGGAGACATCTACTATAATTTAGGAATGGTTTACCAAAAAAACGGCAAATATGATCAATCGCGGGATTTATTAGAAAAAAGTATTGCTATTTACAACAAATACAACGACATCAACAGCAAAGCTAGCTCTCTCTTTATCTTAGGTGAGATAGCAGAAAACAAGAACGACATCACCAATTCGGACGAGTATTACATGCTCAGTTATAATCTTTTTAAGGCTACAAACGACAGTATGAATATGCTACCTTGTTTATTAAAACTAGGTTACAGAGCTATTAGACTGAAAGAGTTTGAACTTGCAAAGAGTTTGGTGGATCAATTTAAAGTGATCAATACAAAAATAAAAGATCTGGACGGCGACGAAGAGATATTAAGATTACAATATAAATTGTATAAAGCATCAGGCGATTTCGAAAATGCTCTTTTCTATTTAGAGGAGTTGAGCCGAGTAAAGGAGGTCATCTTACAATTAGAAGATAAAGCACGACTGACCCAAGCTAGAGAGGAGTTCTTAACCGAATTACAACAACAGGAGCTAATCAAAACCAGAGAGAATGATCGATTAAAAAGTCTTATTCTTGTGGCTCTAATAATTCTAATTTTAGCATTAATATCTATAGTTATCTTCTATTTTCGACATCTAAAGGCAAAGCAAAAACAGCGCCTACTGCTGTTAGAGCAAAAGGTGTTGCGCACACAAATGGATCCCCACTTCTTATTTAACTCCATCTCGGCAATACAGTTTTACATCATGGACGATAAGCCACAAGAGGCCATACGCTTTTTGGGCGATTTTTCTGCTCTGTTACGCATGGTGCTTCAATTTAGCAAAGATGAGTTTATCTCTATTGAAAAAGAGAGTAAGATTACCGAATATTATATTGAACTACAAACAAGGAGATTCGAGAATAGAGTCAAACTAAATCTGGTTGTTGATTCGGCTATCGATAAGGAGAATGTTTTAATACCACCAATGCTTGCGCAGCCAATTATTGAGAGCTTTTTGGAGCAAAATAAGATCATCTCGGAGGAGATGCATCTCATAAATATCTACTATCAAGCAAGTCACAACGAAATAATCTTATTAGTAGAAGACAACTATCTTTCCGATAAAGAGGAGCTCCGTCCAGCCATACTTCACCAAGCTGCCATTAAAACAATAAACGAACGTTTAGATCTTATAAAATCGATCAAACACATGGAGATTAAGTTTTCGGTAAATGGGAATATCATTAACACCAAGAAAGGAACAAAAGCAACGTTTATTATTCCTCTAAAAGGAAACTAGTAGCGTTTAGTAAAACTATTGAATTTCAAGATTTCAACTCTATTCTAATTCATTTTCAGGCAAATAAACTAAATATATTTGGATAAACTCACTTATTTGTTTAGCTTTGTCATGAATATTTAGCCTTTTTAAATTAACAAAACAAAGCCTTGCCCTAATGAAAAGAAGTAGAACATTTGGAGGATGGTTTCCCCTTGTTATCATCGTTTTTTCGGTGTTCTTCTACTCATTTATAACAGACGAAAAAGAGACGATCATCTCAACAAAAGAGGTTTTAACTTTAGATGAGTTTTGCGAAAAACCAGAACTTCTTCTAAATCATGATCCCAAATACTTAAGTGACATTTCGCAAAAACTCTTAGATCCGAGCTTAAGAAACAACTATAAATTTCAAGCATTTGGTTACTATGCCCGAGCAGAAGCGGAATACTACCAACAAAATTTCAGCGCGGCACTCACCTCCTATAAATCATCACTACACTTTTTTAGACAGATAAAAGATACGCTTAAAATTGCCTCTACTCTAAACTCTATTGGCATTGTTAATTTTATTTTAAGTAACGACGCAGAAGCGGCTGAGTCCTATTTGGAAGGATATAAATTCTACGAGGCCAAAAACAATAAATTAGGCATGGGGCAGATGTTTCACAACATCGCCCTTATCTATTGGCGAGCGGCAGACTATGAAAAACTAGATTACTACGGGCTTAAAGCTATGAGTATCTATAAAGAGATTGGAGAAAAGGATTATTTGGCTGACTTATATAACAATTACGCCGTTAGTTTAGTTAAACGACTTCGTTACGACGAAGGTATGAAATATTACAAACTTGCTTCAACACTCTATTCTGAACAAAAGAATGGACGAGGAGGAGCATCAATCACCTTTAACATTGGCACCCTTTTGGAGTACCAAAACAAGATTGATAGCGCTATTCATTATTATAAGGAGGCGCATAGATATTTTTCGGATAATCACGACACCCTTAATCTAGTTAATTCATTTCAAAAATTAGCTAAATATCAATTGATCCAAGAAAAATATGAATCGGCGCTACAACTCTATTCGCAATCGAAATTACTCAACAAGAAAATTGGAGATAAAGAGATTGAGATGCACGTAAATGAAGGGATCTCTGTTTGTTATGAAAAACTTGGTGATTTTCAGAATGCTCTTATGTACGCTAAACTCTACAAACAATTAAATGATTCGCTTACAAAAACGGAAACTCATACAAAGATTGCGGAAGTAGAATCAAAATTTAGAGTTGCTCAAACACAAAAGGAGTTAGCCTTAACGCAACAAAGCAATAAAGCTCAATCGGTTATAATCCTATTTATTATAATAGGCACATTTGTAAGTTTCATCGCCATCTATTTTTATATTAAAAGTTACCGAATTGAACAAGAAAAACGCTCTTTGCTTCTTGAACACAAAGTATTAAGAACACAGATGGATCCACACTTTATCTTTAATGCTATGTCGGCACTACAGTGTTATATTATGGATGATAAGCCAGATGAAGCGATACGATTTTTAAGCGATTTCTCTGCACTCCTACGCTTAGTACTACAATACAGTAAAGACGAATTAATACCTATTAGTAAAGAAAAAAAGATTTTAGAATACTACTTATCATTACAAAACAAACGTTTTGATAACAAGATAAAATTTGAGATCAATATAGACGAGCAGCTTTTGACATCTGACGCCGTTATTCCGCCCATGCTTGCACAACCATTTATTGAAAACTCACTTGAGCATGGAGGGTTAATGCAATTTGAAGATGCAAAAATTTGGGTGTCACTTCAAAAAGTCTCTAATAGAGTTCATCTAACAATAATAGACAATGGAGTCGGAATAGAAAAGAGTCTTTTAAAGGCAAAAGAACACACTCACAAATCAATGGCAACCACCATTACGCACGAACGACTAAAGTTACTCAACTCTAACCAAAAAGAGAAAGTTGACCTATCTATTCAAGATCTCTCGCATATTGGAGGAAGGGGCACAAAAGTAGAGTTTTCTATTCCCTTAAATAATTAATAGCGACTAAATCTCTATTGCTAAAAGCGCATGTTTGCTTTCAGACTCTGGAAAATGCTTCTCTTCAAACTCCAGAATTAAGTTTTTCATATCCTTTGTCAAACGATGAAGCGCTTTGCGGATAATTGATTTTGGAATATGCTTATAATAGGCATAAGCTAAGGCTCCCGCAATAGATGCTATGGTGTTACTTGGACCCCCTATTGAAACCGCGATGCGTATAGTCGACTCAAAATCAGAGGAGTCTAAAAACGCTCTAAAAGCAGCAGGCACAGGTGTTTGTGATGGCAATAGATGATCAATCTCCGATTGAAACTGATGGAGAGGCTTATCTAAATCATATCCAAATGTAATTGTAATAAACTTACGTACCTCCTCTTTAGAAGAGCCCGTTTTTAAAAGATAGATACCAGCTGCTGTGGCTTTAGATGCCTTTATTTTTGGGAGATAATTATGCGTTACAATTGTTGATTTCTCGGCCTCAGACATTGCCTCTTCAAGCGAAGTTGCGCCATAACCAATTGGACTAATTCGACGTGCAGCACCATTACTTTGGCTTAAATAGGTAGTCTCTTTCTCTGTCAACACCCACTCTAAAAATGCAGGATTATAACCTGCCATCGGGAATTTTTGAGTCCACTCCTTTAGCGCTTGGCAGTAACTCTTTTTATGTAAGAAAGCATCAGCTGTTGCAAGGGTTAAAATAGTATCATCTGTATAGGCAGATGTTGGATTGAATAGCTGAATATCTGTTGTCAATTGGTTATTCCCAATATAAGCTGATCCGATGATATCACCGATTATTGCTCCTTTCATACGCTATCTTATTTTATGGCTGATTATGTGCAAATGTAATTGAGTTTTTGACAATTCATCAAAAAAAATGGACGAACTTGATAAATCTCATTTTTTTAGTGACGAAGGTAGTAAAAAATATGTTATTTAACAAGTTTTAACAGCTCGCAAAATCTGCAAATAATTACGAAACCCAAAATTCGACTCACCTCCAGAGTTATTCGACAAATTTTTAAGATAAAAAACGGTTATATTAAGTCATTGAAAAGCTGGCAATAGTTAAAAATAGCTAAATTAGAAGTAAACATTTAGATCAAATATCTGTTAAGTTGATTGTTTAGTGAATTTTCAAAGATGATATTATATGAGAAATGAGTTCTCCAATCAAATGAAAATAGTTGGATTAAGGCAAATTCTAGCTATTTTAATACTCCTATCACTACCAATAACCTGTTTTTCAAACGAAAACGGGAAAACGCATAGTGATTCCGATCTGACTATAAAGTTGGGTGAACGCATTTTCAATGGGTTACTTCCAATTGGTGATCAAAAAAAAGCTTGTGCTAGCTGCCACACAGACAAAGTGGCCGATACGATAAACTGGAATCCATCGTTTAGAGAGGTTGCCCTTAAAACAAAATTAATTGGCATAAAAGGGCTTGAGTCAACACTTCATGAACCCAATGGAAAACTACTTGAAGTGGTTCATAATGGCTATAACTTAAAGGAGGAGCAGCTCGCTCAACTCTATACATTTTTAACACAAGAGGATAACTTTGAGAAGCCAACTGAAAAACCAAGAATCAATAAGATTCTGATCTTCTTACTACTTGGGTTACTAATGACAGCTGCCATCATTGATCTATTCTTTACAAAAAAGATAAGATATAAAGCGATTCATCTACTAATTATTGTTTTGGGTGTTGGAGTTCAGGCTCAACTTCTAATAGAATCGGGAGTAAATATGGGACGTAGTCAAAACTACATGCCCGACCAGCCCGTGAAGTTTTCGCACAAAGTACATTCAGGCGATAATAAAATTGATTGCATGTATTGCCATAGCGACGTAGAGAAGGGCAAATCTGCCGGGATACCATCAACATCGGTTTGTATGAACTGCCACGTAATAGTGCGCGAAGGTACGAACTCGGGTAAATTTGAGATAGCCAAAGTGGTGGCCAGCATGGATAGTGCCAAATCTATCGAATGGATTCGTGTTCACTCGTTGCCCGATCATGTATTTTTCGACCACTCGCAGCACGTGAAAGTGGGCAAACTGGCCTGCAAAGAGTGTCATGGCGATGTGGAGAATATGGACATCTTAAAACAAGAGAAAGATCTTTCGATGGGCTGGTGTATTGATTGCCACCGAACCAAAAATGTTAAAATTGGAGAAAACGGCTACTACAAACACACCTTTGCAGCACTTCAAAAAGCAGGTAAAGATTCAATTTCAGTTGCCCGAATGGGTGGCGAAGATTGCATGAAGTGTCACTATTAATGGTATTAAAAATAATGAGACGATGAGGCTAAAACCTCGGTAAGCTTATCAAAAGATAATGGTATGAAGTATTGGAAAGATATTGAAGAGTTAAAAGAGAAGGAAATAGATGGTGAGGAGAGTAAAAATGGTGGTTCTCATAAAGAAGAGCGCCTACTTAGCTCGTCATCTCGCAGAGACTTTTTGAAATATTTTGGATTTGGAATTGCATCAACAGCTCTTTTAGCCAGTTGTGCAAAGCCCGTTAAAAAGGCTATACCGTTATTAATTAAGCCCGAAGAGATAACTCCAGGCATTGCAAATAATTATGCCTCAACATTTTACGACGGCAACGAGATTGTGCCTATTGTAGTTAAAGTAAGAGATGGTAGACCAATAAAAATTGAAGGCAACCAACTGTCTGCAAACACAAAAGGCGGGACATCGGCCAGAGTTCAGGCCTCGTTGCTAAATCTATACGATGAGTCGCGCCCACAAGAGCCACAATATAAAGGCGAACCTATATCATGGGAAAAGGCTAATAGTGAAATTGTTAACAAGCTTAAAAACGTCAATAAAACCATTCTACTACTAACACCTTCTACCCCAAGTCTCTCTACAGAGAGAGCAATTGGACAATTTCTGACATCCTATCCAAAATCGAAACGTGTTATTTACGACAGCATCTCCTATTCGGCTTTAAGAGAGGCACATAAAAGTTGCTTTGGTACAGCTATATTACCAAATTATCAATTTGACAAGGCCGAAGTCATTGTATCGTTTAATGCAGATTTTCTAGGCACTTGGCTTCAGCCCATACGTTTCACAACCGATTACACCAAAAACCGAAAGTTGATAAATGGCGAGCGCACCATGAGTCGCCATATACAGTTTGAATCGACTATGACCTTAACGGGAAGTAATGCCGATGACCGATTTGTTATGAATCCACAAGAGGAAGGTAAATATGTTTTAGCACTTTACCAAGCTTTAACTAGTAAACGCGGCATTTTTAACTCATCGGAAAAAATCAATACCCAAATGGAATTGGTAGCCGAGGAGCTCATAAAACACCTAGGTAAAACATTGGTTGTTTCGGGGAGCAGCAGTGTTGATGTTCAAAATGTGGTGGTTGCTATTAACGAACTGTTAACCAACTATGGCAAAACGATTTTGGTAGATGGTGACATTCAGAATTATGCAGGTAGCGATATCGAATTAGAGGCAGCCATTAAAGAGATAGAAACGGGCACTGTTGGCGCACTTATCTGTTACGATACAGATCCCTATTATTCGCTTCCAATAAATGAGGCAAAGCTCGACACCATTGGATTAAAAATCGTTCTATCGGCTCGCCAAACAGAGAGTACTGCTAAAGCAGATTATCTATTACCAATCCATCATTATCTAGAGCAGTGGGGCGATGCTGTGATTTCTTCTACTGAATTATCACTCTCCCAACCTGTTATAAATCCGATTTTTAACACACGTCAACCACAAGAGATATTACTTGATTGGAGTGGTAACAAGATCGATTATTACGATTTTGTGCGCGAAACTTGGAAAAACGAGGTGTTTAAAGATCCGCTCATCAGCTTTGAGAAGTATTGGAAATTAACCCTGAGAGATGGTATTTTAACACATGAGCCAAAATCGGCCATAGCAATATCACCACTCAATAAATTGGCTATTTCAGCATCGGTAAATAAGATAAATTCTCAAACTATTAAAGAGGGCATCACGCTCCATCTTTATCAAAATATTGCCATTGGCGATGGATATTATGCTAATAACCCTTGGTTACAAGAGTTGCCTGACCCTGTTTCAAAAACATGCTGGGATAACTACTTTGCCGTATCGCCGGGTTATGCAACTTTGCGTGGTTTTACAACGGGTGATGTGGTAAAAATTGGTGCATTTACTTTACCAATTCTGGTTCAGCCGGGCCAAACACGTAATGTGGTTTCGATGGCATTAGGCTACGGCCATAAAAATGGAGGAACGGTGGCTACAGGTATTGGCGAGAATGGATTTAAGATGGTATCTCTCAAAAACAGTGAGCGCCAATATTACCAAGAGAGCGTTGAGATAACCGCAACTGGCAGCACGTATGAATTAGCTACCACCCAATCGCACAGCTCGATGGAGGGTCGCGAGTTGATTCGCGAAACCACTCTTGATGAGTATCTTGAAAATCCATCGGCAGGCAATGAGGCGCATGAAGAGTTTAAAAAGATCGATGTTTCGCTTTATCAAAAACACGAATATAACGGTCACAAATGGGGCATGGTGATTGACCAAAATAGCTGTACTGGCTGTAACGCTTGCGTGGTGGCCTGTTCGGTTGAGAATAATGTTCCTGTAGTTGGACGTAATGAGGTAAGACGTTCACACGAAATGCATTGGATTCGTATTGATCGTTATTATAATGGTGACCCTGAAAATCCATCTGTAGTTCGCCAGCCTGTTATGTGTCAGCACTGCGACAATGCACCATGCGAGAATGTGTGCCCCGTTTCGGCAACCAACCACAGTTCCGAAGGACTAAACCAAATGGCCTATAACCGCTGTATTGGCACACGCTATTGCAACAATAACTGTCCGTACAAAGTTCGCCGTTTCAACTGGTTCGACTATACAGGTGGCGATGCTATTCCTTTCAACACCGTTGATCCAGCCAGCATGACACTCGATATAAAACGTATGGTTTTGAATCCCGATGTGGTGATTCGTGCCAAAGGGGTTATCGAAAAGTGCTCGCTCTGCGTGCAACGTATCCAAGAGAAGAAAATGGTAGCCAAGCGAGAAGGTCGAGCTTTGGCCGATGAGGAGGTTAGAACAGCTTGTCAGCAAGCTTGTCCTGCGCAAGCCATTGTTTTTGGAGATGTAAACAATCCAGAGAGCAAGATATCGAAGGCACTAACAGACCCTCGTCGTTACAACATTTTAGAGGAGTTGCATGTGTTACCAGCAGTGGGCTATCTAACTAAAATCAGAAACAGAAAAAATCAAACAATATAACGCATGAAGAATTCAACTTTACGCGAGCCTCTCGTTTTAGGTAAAAAGAGTAATAGAGAGGTTACCGATGAGATTCTCTCGCACATGGAGGGAAAACCAGGAAAACTATGGTGGCTAGGGCTATCGATCTCGGGCACCATGGCTCTTATTGGTCTTTACGCTATGTGGATTACTGCCATTGATGGAATTGGAACTTGGGGCTTGGATAAAACCGTTGGCTGGGGCTTGGATATCACCAACTTTGTATGGTGGGTAGGTATTGGCCATGCGGGAACATTTATCTCGGCCATTTTACTCCTATTTCGTCAAAAATGGCGCAACTCGGTAAACCGTGCATCGGAGGCTATGACCATCTTTGCTATTGCAGTAGCGGGTATTTTTCCTTTGATTCACATGGGACGAATTCCGCTGGGATTCTTCATCTTTCCCTACCCAAATACTCGCGAATTGTGGGTTAACTTTAACTCACCTCTCTTGTGGGATGTATTTGCGTTAACGGCCTATATCCTATCTTCTATTGTTTTTTGGTATGTGGGAATGGTTCCCGACTTGGCAACTGTTCGCGACCGAGCAAAACCGGGAATTAAGAAGGCAATTTATGGCTTGTTAAGTTTTGGTTGGAACGGTTCGGCCAAACATTGGCACCGCTACGAAGCCATGAATAAAGTGATGGCAGGGGTTACTACAGCTTTAGTTGTAGCGGTCTGCTCCATTGTGAGTTCCGATTTTGCAACATCAGTTATTCCAGGATGGCATGCTACCGTGTTTCCGCTCTATTTCTTTACGGGCGCGATCTTTTGCGGCTTTGCCATGGCGCTCTTCCTCATCATCTTGA
>JAGPHP010000171.1 GCA_018055415.1 Breznakibacter sp.
GTATTTTGGTAAGCTTGATAACTAATGTAAACACCACCTAAGTCGGCAATATTTTCGCCTAAGGTTAATTCACCATCAGCTTTTAGCGTATCAATTACTGTAAATGTATTAAATAAATCTACTAACACCTTTGTCTTTTGATTAAACTGCTCTGCATCAGAGCTTTTCCACCAATCGGTTAGGTTACCCTCTTTATCAAATTGGCGTCCTTGATCGTCGAAACCGTGAGTCATTTCATGACCAATCACCACACCAATAGCGCCGTAATTTATAGCATCGTCGCCATCAAAATAGAAGAAAGGCGGTTGTAAAATAGCTGCAGGAAAGACAATCTCATTAGCTAATGGATTATAATAAGCATTCACCGTTTGTGGTGTCATCTCCCAATCTTCACGATCGACAGGTTTACCCGCTTTAGACATCATAAATTTAAAATCAAACTCATTACTACGAATAAGATTCGCTAAATAGGAGTCGTTTTTAATTTCAAGACCCGAGTAATCGCGCCACTTATTTGGATAACCTACTTTAACTGTAATTGTAGCTAACTTCTCGTGAGCCGCCTTCTTAGTTGAGTCGCTCATCCAAGTTAATTGATCTATTCGTTGTCCAAAAGCAATTCTTAAATTCTCAACCAACTTAGCGATACGCTCTTTAGCTTGCGGGGGAAAATAACGCTCTACATAAAGTTGACCAACTGCTTCGCCTAAAACGCCATTGGTAGCATTAACCATCTTTTTCCAACGAGGCTCTTGCGCTTTCTTACCCGATAAGGTTTTACCAAAAAGTTCAAAGTTAGCATCTACAAAAGATTTAGTCAAAGCACCAGCCGACTCTCTAATAACTGTTGCTTTAAGATATGTTTTTAAGATATCTAACGACGTAGCATCCACAATTTTAGCCATTTCACCAATAAACATAGGTTGATTTACATCAAACTCATTTGGTGTAGTAATTGGCAACGCTCCAAAAAAGGTAGTCCAATTAAACGACGGCGATAGAGCTTTAAGCTGCTCTAAACTCATCTTATTATAGGTCTTTATTGGATCGCGATTCTCTAAACGGGTATTTGAAGCCTCGGCTAATTTAGTTTCAAAAGCCAAAACGGTTTCGGCTGCAGCCACACTTGCTGCCTCATCGCTACCCGCCAAGGTAAATATTGTTTTCAGATAGCTCTTGTAGGCAGCTCTGATTTTATCTTCACGTTCACCTTTATCGGTGTAGTAGTCACGATCGGGCAAGCCTAAACCACCTTGGTAGATGCTGGCAATCATCATCTTACTATTTTTTGCATCAGGAGAGCTGTAGAGATTAAAAAGCGGTGCATACTGTATTGATTGTAAATATCCAACCTCTTTAACAAACGACTCCTTATCGGCAATGGCATCTACACGTGCCAAAAGCGGCATAAGAGCTTCAACGCCTTGTTTTTCGATGGACACAGTATCCATACCTATGGCAAAGAAATCGCCAATCTTTTGACTTACAGATCCAGCTTCACCCTTTTTAGCAGCCGTCTCCTCAATCAATCCCTTTACTTGCTCACGATTTTGCTCAGCAAGCATATCAAATGCTCCGTAACGCGATTTCTCATCAGGAAGAGGGTGATTTTTCATCCATCCACCATTTGAGTATTGATAAAAATCCTCTCCTGGAGCAACCGTTAAGTCCATATCCTTTTGCGCAAATACCTCTTTGGCAGCAGGCTTATCGGCACAGCCACCTAATGCAACCATGGCCGAGAGGGTGCTTAACCCAATTATTTTACTCATCTTCATATAATTAATTTTAAAAGCATTTTTAAAAAGCAAAAAGTCACCTGCGCTATGCACAAGAGCTCATTTTGAACAAACACGAAAATAGTTTAATTGTTTCTCGTAGAAGATGCTTTTTATCACTTTTTTGATAAAATTATTTCGAAGGTGGGTATAATTTAGCAGAATAAAATATTAGGCTACTATTTCCATCGAAACAATGGCCTAATCATAGGGGCAAGAGATAAGTTTTCTGCATTAATTTGCGACACAACCTAAACTAACTAAGCGTTTTAAGTTCCGATATAGCTCCCTCTACCTCTTGAATCTCTTTTTTAAGCTGTTTCATCTGCTGATGGTGCTCCTGTAGAGCTGCCGATGAATCCTTTTTACTTTGGAGCAACTCCGACTGCTTTTCGGATATTTGAGAGAGCAGCTCCGTTATTTGCGTTACAGAAGAGAGCCCTTTATTAGATATATCGACAATTTCATTAGCAACAACTCTAAATCCACGACCATTTGCTCCAGCCAAATGTGCTTCAATAGAGGCATTGATACCCAATATCTTCAAGCCATCAGATATCTCTCTAATAAAATGGATAAGCATCACTGTTTTATCAAGCAACTCATTGGTTTCATTTATGGTTTCGAAAAGCGATTTAGCCTCATTTGCCAAGAGTTTAAAGTGGTGCGAAATTGAATCGATCGTACTATTGATACCCTCCATTTTAGAAATTAACGCATCGCCAACCACAATTCGACTATGAATATCAGTATCAATGGTTACCATGCCATCAAACTCACCTTTATGATCGAGTATAGGTACTAAAGCCGTTTGAGTCCATAACTGCTTGCCACTCTTTGTAATATTAAGAGCCTCATACCTAACCGGGGTTTTATGATTAACAACTTTATCTATGCGCTCTAGCACTTCGCGACTAAAACTAGTCTTACGATAATTACTTCCACGGGCAGCCACAAATTCACTGTAGCTATACTCATACATTTGTGCAAATCCCTTATTCACGTCCAAAACATTACCATCACTATCCATCACCATGATCCCGTTTGGACTCTGCTTCACGATACGAGCCCACAGCTCTAAATCTTCAATTCGTCTCTTCTGATCGCTATTTAGAGCCTCTTGCTTCTCTAGCTTTACTGTTAAATCTCTATTTTCATTGGCGAAAATAGATTTTGATTTTACTTGCCTATATAAAACCACTATTGCTAACAACGAAAAAATGAGCAACAGAGATAAAACTATAATAGTTGAGATAAGAAGTGACGAAGTGCCAGCCATGAGTGAAAATGTTACATAAATTAAACAAAAACAAAGATAGGAAAAATTCACAAAACAACACTAACCTACATAAAACTATCGTTTTTCGCAACACAACCTTTAAAAACAAACACAAAACTCAAACATAAACACAAATCAAGCAACAAACCCCCGCCACAAACATATGCGCAAATAAAATTTAAAATCAAACTACTTTCAAATAACAAAAGCAAGCAACAAACCATAAATTAAACAAAAATAGAAAAATACGACATTCACAACTCAATAACGTGGCATATTATGAACTTTTTTACTATTTTTGAACTCCGTGACACACGACATGTAAGAGAACTATTTATCACTTGCCATTATTAAACAAACACAACAATTATGAAAAGGATCATCTCCTTAACACTCATCCTAACAGCCATTTCGGCCTTAGGCTTTGCACAGATCTTAGACACCGAAAAAACACTCAAAACACAAATCGTGGACTCAACCGAGGGCTGGAAAACAGGCGGCATTGCCTCCATTACAATGTCTCAAACCTCGCTAACCAATTGGTCGTCGGGTGGACAAAACTCCATGTCAATGAATGGACTTTTAGTGACGTTTGCGCGTTACAAAAAAGGCAAAAACCAGTGGGATAACGGACTTAATATTGGGTATGGACTACAAAAACAGGGTGAAGTTAAATCGTACATGAAAACCGACGATAAGATTGAAATTTCTTCAAAATATGGACGACAAGCTGTGGGCAACTTCTTCTATTCGGGATTAGTTACCGCCAAAACGCAATTCTCGGCAGGTTACAACTACCCTAACGATTCGGTTAAAATATCTAATTGGATGGCACCAGCCTATCTAACCGTTGCAATTGGTATGGACTACAAACCCAACACCTATCTTAGTGCCTTTTTAGCTCCTGTAACAGGTCGCTTCACTTACGTTGGCGACGATGACTTAGCAAACACCGGCGCTTTTGGTGTTGATCCTGCCGAGTATGATGCTCTTGGAAACATGATTACCCCAGGCAAAAATTTAAGAGAGGAGTTTGGTGGTTACTTCCGATTAGTCTATAACAAATCAGACTACAAGTCGGAAATCCTCAAAAACGTAGCTGTAGTTACCAAACTCGACCTCTTCTCCAACTATCTCAACAACCCAGAAAACATCGACGTCAGTTGGGAAACTCTCATTGGGTTAAAAGTCAACAAATATCTAACCGTAAACCTAACGCTTCACTTAATGTACGACGACGACATCAAGATCACCGAAGAGGATGAAGCGACAGGACTAACCGTAGAGAAAGGGCCAAACATTCAGTTCAAAGAGATTTTAGGCGTAGGTATCGGCTATAAATGGTAATTCACTAAAAACACAACTTTAAGCCGCACAAAAATATTTTGGGGGTGCCTGACAAAAGGGCAAACCTTGCGTACAGACATCGCATGCGATGTCTCTAGCCCAATTCCTCGCGTGCCCATTTGCGCGTTGGCCTGCAACTGCAACTCCTCTAAATTTAAATAGGCTGTCTAGAAACCTCCAGACAGCCTATTTAAATTATTTATCAATGAGTCTAACTACAACTGCTCAAAGAAATCGTTTCCTTTATCGTCAACAATGATAAACGCAGGGAAGTTTTCAACGCGAATTTTGCGAATCGCCTCCATTCCTAGCTCTTCAAAATCAACTAGTTCAACCGACTTAATGCTGTCTTTAGCCAAAATAGCCGCAGGACCACCAATAGAACCTAAATAGAAACCGCCATACTTTTTGCACGCATTGGTAACATCTTTTGAACGATTACCTTTTGCCACCATCAACATAGACGCTCCAAGGCTTTGGAAAAGATCTACATAAGTATCCATACGTCCAGCTGTGGTAGGACCAAAGCTACCCGAAGCCATACCTTTAGGTGTTTTCGCAGGCCCAGCATAGTATATTGGATGATTTTTGAAATAATC
>JAGPHP010000002.1 GCA_018055415.1 Breznakibacter sp.
TAGTTGAAAAATACCTTTGCCTTCATCTCTTACATAAAGTTTGTTATGTGCAACGTAGGCTCTTTCAAAAAATGTGTGCGGTTCGATGGCAGTAATAGTGTTATCTTTTAAAACAAAAAGCGCCTCAAAAGAGCAAAAAACAATGGACGAGTCTATGTAATAGGTTGCCCATACATCTTTAAAATCAATTTTTTTATCTAAAAGATGAATGAGTGATTTATACGTTAAAAATCCTAACGAGTCGGGGCTCAGATAGCCAAATTCCCCTCTACCACCACAATAAATAGTTCCGCGGGTATCTTTTGCAAAGGATATTCCGCTTGATCCATTTGGGAAATAGATATTTCGCCACTCGTTACCATCAAATTCCAGAATTCCCCACAAATTACCGAAAAACATAAAGCCGCGATCATCTTCAATGGCTGCAAAGTTATCGGGCTGACCGCTGTAATCTTTTGTAGTATAATTCTTTACGTAGGGTAACGACATCTCCTGATACTGCGCACAAAGTTCAGTAATAGTTAAAATAGAAAATAGTAGAAATCCTATTATTTTACTCATCAGAAGTTATTTACGATAGAATGATTCTTTAATCAAAACTCTTTAGTGCAATCAGATATAAATATAAGTTAATTGATATGAAATACGAATTGATTTTGGATCCAAATTGCGAAATGACCTTAGAAAAAGCTCCTAAGGTCATTATCGAGAATTAATAAAACAGAGTATTTTAGATTAAATTATTTGAGAGTACGTTTGTTTACGGTAACATAATCTACCCACATCATTGTTTTGGTAAAAACGTTAATAGAGTTATTATTAAATGCGTTCCAAGAAGTACAGCCCACATTCAAATTTAAAATGATATTATGAGGCCCAAAATTTTGAAGCTTTAGGTTTGGATTTGAGGCGTTTGAATAGCTTGAAACTTCAACATCATCTACTTTAATAGTAATTGTTACTACACCATTCTCATTTTTCCAGTATTGTTCATATAAATGCCATCCTTCGGTAACGGTGTATGCTTTTTCGCATGTTGTTCCAAGTAGATTACTATTTGCAGCTGTTCCATAAAATAGATTGCTGGCAAATTTTGTTGTTCCCCCAAACGAATAACCCTCCATGATATCCATCTCCCCATTTACTGGCCAATTAGTCTCTTGAACAGTCCAAAACGCTGGCCATAAGCCATAAGTATTTGCAAAATTTGTGTAGGTTGAGCCATTTAACGCAATGAGTTTTATATAAGCAGATGTTTTATACTCGGTGTTATTGCTCGGTTTAAAGCTAAAATTTGATTTTACGTGTCCCGATTTCCAAATGCTACCACTTTTAACGGCTGTTAACACAAGGCAACTCTTATTTTCGTAAGTCGCCACTGTAGAATTGGCTGGCACATAAGAGCATAGCGAAGAATTGTAATCATATCGTTCTGTTCGTGCCCAGTTGTTCAGGCTTGCACCACTGCTAAATTCATCCGTAAAAACTCGAGTCCAAATTGAGTCTGTTGCAATTGGTGGCTCTGTAGGAGTTGTAATCGTTGGGATAATTTCAGGGCTCTCATCATTAGAACATTGGCTAAATAAAACAATTGATGCAATAGAAAATAGGAGCAGTGGTTTTAGAAAATAGATTTTCATAAGATATCTTTTTAGAAATTTGAGAGTGAACTCTTAATATTACCTGTTCAACAATTGTGAATTATTAATGATGCAATTTTTCTAAAAAATATCAACAAAACCAATTTTTCGATATGGACAAAGTATGGACAATATCGGAAACAGCCGCAAATAGAGCCTTCTTGAGATATTGTTTTTTTGCTTAATACTCTATTGTTAAACAAAACAGAGCCTAGAAAATCACATTCTAAGCCCTGCTTGTCGCAATGTTTAATCTCAGAAGTTAATTAGAGAGTTCTTCTATCAACCGTTACATAGTCAATCCACATCATCGTTTTTGAAAATACATTAATCCTACTATTGTCGAATGCATTCCAAGAGGTACATCCCACGTTTAAATTGAAGATAATATTATGTGGACCAAAATTTTGTAATTTGAGGTTTGAGTTTGAAGTGTTGGTATAGGTTGCCACTGTTCTTCCATCTAGCTGGATGGTTATAGTTACGGTTCCATTTACATTTTTCCAATACTGATCATAAAGGTGCCAGCCTTCGCCAACCGAATAATTTTTCTCGCACGATGTGCCCAACAGATTATTATTTGCTGATGAGCCATAGAAAAGATTACTCGTAAATCGGGTACTGCCACCAAATGAGTATCCCTCCATTATATCCATCTCACCATTAACAGGCCAATTCGACTCTTGAACCGTCCAAAATGCTGGCCACACACCATACGTGCTTGAAAAACCCGTGTACGATGAACCATTTAAAGCTACTAACTTAATATAGGCCGACGTGCGATATTCGGTATTGTTAGATGGCTTAAAACTAAAATTTGATTTGACATGACCAGAATTCCAAATGCTTCCATTTTTCACAGCACTCAGTACCAAGCAAGTACGACTATCGTAGGTAGCAATTTGAGGGTTGGATGATAGATAGCTACAAAGTTTTGAGTTATAATCTAATCGCTGAGTGCGTGCCCAATTATTCCAGCTTCCTGTGTTGGTAAAGTTATCGGTAAAAACTCGAGACCACGCCGAAGCGGCTTTTAGGGTGGAAGGGGTTTCGGGTGTTGGTAACTCTTGTTCAATACTACTTTCGCTACAGCTAAATAACGCAACAGTTGCAAACATCATAAAGATGGCACTCTTTAGTAAGTTCATTTTCATAATCAATAAATTTTAAATAAATAATTAAACTAAAAATGGTTAAATACAATCTTTGTCAATTTTGAGTAGTCATCCCATTGAGGTTTATTACTCTTTTTAACAAATGAATTATTTTAATGCAATTTTTGTTAAAAAATTTAAAAATCTGATTTTTTATGTATAGACAAACTATTCACAAGTGTCATTGTGGGGGATGGACAAATGATGGACGAATAATGTAAAGTGTTGTATTTTAGAAAATTACAACCTTGTTGTAGAAGCGGTCTTAAGTAAAATGGAGTATCGTTCTTAATTTTTCAATAGAGGTACACCTAGAGAATTGGATTTATATAAGGATACTTAAGCGTTAGCAGAAAAAAAGAGGAGCTTTAATGCCCCCCTCTTATAAAATTTATTTCACCTTAACCCTATCAATCGATAACCCTAACGCTTTTTCGATAAATTTAAAACTCTTCATCTCTCCTTCGGTAATAAATGCAATCGAGAGGCCTTTCATTCCGGCACGTCCGGTTCGCCCGCTACGATGAATGTAATATTCTGCTTTATCAGGAATTTGGTAATGAACAACATAAGCTAAGCCAGCTACGTCTATTCCGCGAGCTGCTAAATCGGTAGCAACTAATATTTTAAGTTTTTCGCCTTTAAAAGCACGCATCACCTTGTTGCGTTCAATTTGAAGCAAATCACCATGGATGGCATCTGCCGAAATCTTTTTAGCTTTTAATTGTTCTGTTAGTTGCTTAGTGGCCTCTTTGGTTTTGCAAAAGATAACGCCACGATTTGCTCCTTGACCATTTAAAAAATGTAGTAGAAATGGAAATTTCTCCTGCTCAGTACAAACTAAGTATTGGTGTGTAATATCTTTATTACTGCGAGTTTTGTGTATTATCTCAACCTTCATTGCCTTAGGCGAAAGGTTTTTCTTGATGATGGCTTTAATATCATCGGGCATGGTGGCTGAAAAAAGCCATGTTTTTGCGTTGTTTTTACTCGTTAGTTTTAAGATATTATCCAGATCTTTTTTAAATCCAAGAGATAACATCTCATCTGCTTCGTCTAAAACAACTTTTGCTACATCCTCGAGCGATACAATTCCTTTTTCAACCAATTCAAGTAGTCGACCAGGAGTGGCAACTAAAATGTGTGTGGTGCGTCGTAGTCGACTGGTCTGCAGCTCAATATTTTCGCCACCATAAACGGCCTCAACAAATATCTTTTCAGAATATTTAGTGTAATGAAATAGCTGTTTAGCAATCTGTTGCCCTAGTTCACGTGTAGGACAAAGAATAAGTGCTTGTATTTTTGGTACTTTGTGATTTACAAAATTTAGCAATGGTAATCCAAAGGCTGCTGTTTTGCCTGTACCTGTTGGTGCCTGACCAATAAAATCGCTACCAATGCTAAGTAAATAGGGGATAGATTTCTCTTGTATTTCGGTTGGCACTAATATCTTTTTGTCTGTTAATGCCTTAATAAACTGAGGGGCAACGCCCAATTCGGAAAAATTCTTCAAATTGTAATTTATTTATTGTAATTAGTTAAATATTACCCTCGTGTAAATCCCAAATTGGGAAACAGAGCTCATAATCATTCCAGATGATATCGCCATATTCAATTGTAAATTTTTGAAATAGGGCTTTGTCAAGATATTTCTTGCTCATTGGATTTTGTGCTTTTGATAGAAATCCATTAAAATCAATAATTCGAGAGGTCTCATCTGAGAATTGAAATTTGATTTTGTAGTCTCCGAGATATTCTGCATTGATAATTGAAATAACCATGGTTATTATCTTTTTCATGTTTTAGAATATATGAATATTGCTAAATCTTTCAGTGGCAAAGTCCCTCTCCTTTGGAGAGGGATTTAGGGTGAGGTCAAATATTAAATTATGACCATTTTGCTATCCTAATACTTTGATTAAAATAAAAGGGAAATTAATCCCTTTTATTTGCTGCTTTCTCTTTCTTAGCGGCTCTTTTTTCTTTCAGAGACTTTTCAGGCTCTTTTTTTGCCTCTTTGGTAGGCGATTTCTCTTTAGCCATGATTCTATGTTTTTAAGTTATAATCTACTCAAAGATAACAATTGTATCGTAAAAATGCAATATTACCAATCAATCGGAAAATAGTCTTTTAAGAATTGTCCACACCAGTGTTTGCCTGTCAAAATGCCGTCAAATAGAGGGTCGAGAATACGTGCTGCGCCATCTACAATATCCAAAGGTGGTTGAAAATCGTGCACCTCTTCTTTGTATTGCGAAAGCTGAGCTGGGTCTTCATCGGTAACCCAACCAGTATCCACAGCATTCATATAGATGCCATCTTTGGCAAAATCACTTGCACTCGTATGAGTCATCATGTTCAAGGCAGCTTTTGCCATGTTGGTGTGTGGATGTCTATCCTCTTTTCTAAAACGGAAGAATTTACCCTCAATGGCCGATACGTTTACAATATGCTTTTTGCCCGTAAAATCTTTACGCATCAGGCCTATTAATCTGTTTATCAGCACAAATGGTGCCACCGAGTTTACCAACTGAACCTCAATAACCTCCACTGCCGGAACTTCACCTAAACGTAAGCGCCAGCTATTGGTTGTTCGCAAATCCACTTGCTGTAAATCAGCATCAAGTTTACCTTGTGGAAAAACCTCCTCTGCAACTATTGAGTTGTCAAAACTATATGGTATTTGTGACAGTTGTGCTGATGCTCTAATTCCAATTCCTGTTTGATTCCCGTGCCATGCCACTGGCAAGTTTTTTGCCTGCTCCGATGTTAAATGATCAAAGCCTTGAAGCTGCGTAATGCATTTATAATGACTCTTTAACAGATGTCTTGCCTTTTCAGGAATATCCTCCATGCTCTTGGTTTCGTTCTCCATCATGTGGGTGTAAAAACCCGATGGGCGACGAACCGTTTGAGCTGCATTGTTTATTATTACATCTAATCTGTCGTAGTTTTGCTCCACGTAGGTGGCAAAAATCTCCACACTCGGAATATGGCGCAAATCCAATCCGTAGATATGCAATCTATCTTTCCATGTTTCGTAATCAGGCTCAGCGCTGTATCTTATGGCCGAATCTACCGGAAACCGCGTGGTTGCAATCACAGTAGCTCCCGAGCGTAAAAGCAACATAGTAGCCTGATAACCAATTTTTAAGCGCGATCCAGTCATTAAAACCACCTGTCCGTCCATCGGAGCCACCACAAAGCGTTTTGCGTAGTTAAAATCGCCACACTTTTTGCACATGCAATCGTAAAAGTGGTGAAGTGTAGTAAACTCCTCTTTGCAAACATAGCAGTTGCGTGGTGAGCTTAATACATTCTCGGCTTTGGAAATAATTGTCTCCTCTAAAAGAGCCGTTGGAGCAACAAAAACCTTTGCTTCACGCGCCGATCGAATACCCGACAATGCTCTCGCCTTTCTATCAGCCTCAACCCTCGTCTCTCTCTCGACTTTTACCTTTGCTTTTTTTCGTTCGCGAAGCTCCTTTTTGTCGGGATGCGAGAGCCTACCCGCTAGAGTGAAAAGTTCAATCCTTCGCTCTTCGGTCATCTTGTATAGCTCGCCAGGGTTCTCTACGAGCTCCCTGAGTATCTCTACAGCCACCTGAAATCTATCCTCAGTCATCTCTTCTATGTTGTTGTTTTTCATGATATTAAAAAGGGAGTGCAAAGGTAATCATTTTTTATCTCCTTGCTTTTGAAATTAGTTATTGTTAAGATATTATATAAAACAACAAAGGAGCTAGAAATAGCCCCTTTGTTGTTTTTGTGTTTTTAAATATTATACGTCAATCTTCGCGTAAGTAGCATTTTGCTCAATAAACTCTCGGCGAGGAGGAACGTCATCTCCCATCAACATTGAGAAAACTCTGTCCGCTTCTGCAGCATTGTCAATAGTTACCTGACGAAGGGTTCTGTGTTCTGGATTCATGGTTGTGTCCCACAATTGTTCTGCGTTCATCTCTCCCAAACCTTTGTAACGTTGAACTCGAACAGAATCTTCTTTGCCGCCACTATATTTTTCAATAAATGCATGACGTTGTTGTTCTGTCCAACAATACTCCTCGACCTTTCCTTTTTTGCACAAATAGAGTGGGGGAGTGGCAATATAGAGATATCCTAGGTCGATGATTTCTCTCATATATCTAAAGAAGAAGGTCATAATAAGTGTTGTAATATGCGAGCCATCCACGTCGGCATCGGTCATGATTACAATTTTATGATATCTTAGTTTTGCAATATTTAATGCCTTGGTGTCGTCATCCGTTCCAATATATACACCTAGTGCTGTGTACATAGTTGTAATTTCGTCGTTGCCTAATACGGTGTGTGGTTGTGCCTTTTCAACGTTTAGAATTTTACCTTTTAATGGTAAAATTGCTTGGTATTTTCGCTCGCGACCTTGTTTTGCTGTTCCACCCGCTGAATCACCCTCGACAAGAAATAATTCGCAAAGAGCAGGATCTTTATCTGAACAGTCGGCCAACTTACCTGGTAAACCACCACCTGTCATAACTGATTTACGTTGAACTAGTTCGCGGGCTTTACGTGCAGCATGACGTGCCGTTGCGGCTAGAATAACCTTATTTACAATCTCTTTAGCGTCTTTTGGATTCTCCTCAAGATAGTTTTGCAATGCAACACTAACAGCTTGGTCAACTGCAATACTTACATCGGAGTTACCAAGTTTTGTTTTTGTTTGTCCTTCAAACTGTGGCTCTTGTACTTTTACCGAAATAACGGCAGTTAATCCCTCACGGAAATCATCGCCATTAATTTCAAATTTCAGTTTTGCCAACATGCCCATCTTCTCGGCATATGTTTTAAGGGTGCGAGTTAAACCTCTTCTAAAACCAGTTAAGTGAGTACCTCCTTCAATGGTGTTAATGTTGTTAACGTAAGAGAATACGTTTTCTGAGAATGAACTGTTATATAGAATAGCTAACTCTACAGGTACACCCGCTTTTTCAGTAGAAATGTATATCTCTTTGTCAATAACCCTTTCGCGTGTTGAATCAATGAAACGGACAAATTCTGCCAATCCTTCTGTTGAAAAGAAACGTTCGTGAAGCGTATTCCCCTCGTCATCTTTTTTTCGGTAGTCGGTAAGTGTCATCTCAATTCCTTTGTTCAAGAAAGAGAGCTCTCTTAATCTATTAGCTAAGATGAAGTACTTATACTCGTCAACTGTGAATATGGAAGTATCAGGTTTAAAGGTAACGGTTGTTCCTGTTGTGGTTGATGGACCAATCTCTTTTACATCGAAAAGAGGTGCTCCTTTAGAGTACTCTTGCACATAGGTCTTACCATTACGTCTTACTTCAACGCGCAAGTGGGTTGAAAGGGCGTTAACGCAACTAACTCCAACTCCATGCAAACCGCCCGATACTTTGTATGAATCTTTGTCAAATTTTCCACCAGCATGCAATACAGTCATTACAACTTCAAGCGCTGATTTATTCTCTTTTTCGTGGTGATCTACTGGGATACCTCTACCATTATCGACAACTGTTATAGAGTTGTCTTCATTAATGTAAACTTCAATTTTATTACAGTGGCCAGCTAATGCTTCATCGATTGAGTTGTCAACTACTTCATAAACAAGGTGATGTAATCCTTTCTCGCCAATATCGCCAATGTACATGGCAGGACGCTTTCTTACCGCTTCTAAACCTTCGAGTACGGTAATACTACTTGCTGAATATTCACTCGAATTTTTCTCTGATTTGCCGTTATTCTCAGCCATCTTTGGTATTTTATTTTAATAACAATCTATATCTCTCAATCGTCTTATTTTCCGTTGCGTCATCATTTTTAATCAATGATTTACAAAACTTTTAGCAACTTAAAAATGAGGATACAAATATAAAAAAATAGTAGTACAAAAGTTGGTTTTTTTGAATCAAAAGCCACTATTATTTTCGCCCAAAATCAGCGGGAATTTCGCCCCAAGCAGCTGTATCCCATTTTTCTATTTGGGTTGGTAACGGATTGTTTTTAAGCCATATTTCGGCTCTAGTTACCAAATCTTGCAACGGGTTATTAGTGAGATCCATCTTGGTTTTACATTTTTTATCTCTTACCCAAGCCAGCGCGGTCATAGAATCTGTGTAGATGTGGTAATCCCATCCATTTTGCTTTACGAGAGCAAGAGCGTGAACTAGTGCCAGAAACTCGCCAATATTATTAGTACCTAAAGTAAATTTTTTGTGAAATATGAGCTGTTTAGATTGTGTGAAAACGCCCTGATACTCCATTACTCCTGGGTTTCCGCTACATGCAGCATCAACAGAGATGCTCTCTACTGTAGGGCGGCTTGAAATTCTATTTGTACCCGTTTGTTTGAATTTAATGGAGCCTCGATTAGTACTTTTAAAAGCTTCTTCTGCCTCTTGTAGTGTTGGGTATGACTTGTATTTTGCATTGTCAAAACCAAAAATTTGCTCTTTGCAGATATCCCAATTATCATAAACCCCGGGTTTACGACCTTGCCAAACTACATAATATTTTTTTTTCACTTGTAAGTATTCTACGGGTTTAATCTTTCCATAAATTGAACCGCTAAGTTACCTAAATTGGTGATAAAAAGTTTAACCGACATCGCCATTAATATAATTCCAAAGAATTTTTTCAATACATAGATGCCTCCGTTACCAATAATTCGTTCGATTATGTGAGTTGATTTTAGCACAAAATAGACAAACAAAATATTTAACAGCAACGCAATCAGTATATTAATCATTTGATATTCTGCACGTAATGATAGTAGGGTTGTGAAGGATCCTGCTCCTGCAATGAGCGGAAACGCTATTGGGACAATCGTTGCACCATTGGGCGAGTCGCCGTGTTTGAATATTTCAATACCTAATATCATTTCAAACGCCATGATCATGAGCACAAATGAACCTGCAATAGCAAATGAGGAGATATCAACATTAAACAGACCTAAAAGAGCCTCCCCAATAAACAGGAATAGAATTAGGATGAGAAATGAGATGGAGGTTGCTTTAAAAGGACTGAATTTTGTCCCTTTCTTTTTGATATCTAAGATGATGGGAACCGATCCTAGAATGTCGATCACTGCAAATAAGACGATAAATGCTGATACTATCTCTACAAAATGAAGATTCATATAATTTGATGTTTTGTTATTTGATAATAGTCATCTCTTCAATCAAGTTTGTTGCCCCTGCATATTTTTCGATAATGAAGAGTACGTATCTAATATCAACACTTATTGTTTTTTGCAACTCGGGTTCAAATGCGATGTCACCACTCATAGCTTCCCAATTGCCATCGAAAGCAAGACCAAAAAGTTCACCATTTTTATTTAAAACTGGACTACCTGAATTTCCCCCCGTTATGTCGTTATTCGATGTGAAACAGACATGCACTTTGCCATCTGGCGCACTGTAATCGCCAAAATTTTTACTCTGATATAAATCTTTAAGCTTTTGTGGAACGGAAAACTCATAACTATTTGGAATCTCTTTTTCAATGATTCCCTCGAGCGTAGTGAAATGTTTATAAATTACTCCATCTTTTGGTTGGTAATCTCCAACAACACCGTAACTTAATCGCATGGTTGAATTGGCATCGGGATAAAATGTCTTATCTGGACTCATCTCCATCATTGCAGCCGTGAATAGTCGCAAATTTTTGTCAATATTATAGTAGCTAGGTGATGATTTTGTTCCCATCTCTTTGTAATAATCGTAAATCTGCTTCGACTCAATATATGCAGGATCTTTGGCCAAATCTAATAGGTTGTTATTAGAGTTTTGTAAGAAATTCATGATTTTTGACTCATTGGCAAAGAGTGATTTTGAGAATATTTTGTTTGTGTATTTTTCAAACTGTTTTGCATTTTTTCCTCTTAATTCAATTAAATTTGGGGGTAAAGAACCAACACTTTCCATTTGTGAGATATAGGTTTGCAAGAGCGAAACCATCACTTTTTTGTCTGTTGACGGACTGTAATCTTTGTAAAATTTGGTGAGTTTCTCCTTCACCGAAGCAACCATGTTTGTCACGTCGGCTTGACTATTTTGTTGGAGTTTTTCAATTATCTTCTCAATAGAGTTAGCTTGTTTAAATATCTCGATTCCATTTATTAAGCACTCGCTTGTAATAATTCTTGATTTTAAATAGACTTCGTATGCAGCATAATCTTGCTCCAGCTCTTGAAGTATTGTTCCGTATTTTTGGGTTCGGGCAGAATCTTCGTGGATCCATATATCAAGTTTATTCTCAAATTCTCTCTTCTTTTCAATTACGTTTAGTTTCTCAACACCCCTATTCATTCCAATACTATTTTTCCAATAGTTTGAACTTCGAGCATATTTGGAGGCGTATTGTAGGTCAATTTTTGGATCAGCTTGCATATCAGCCATCCAAATATCTTGCTTGATACCTCTTATTGAAATTCTGGCTTTGTTTACAATCTCAATTTCTTGTTTTATGCCCCATGAAGGCATATATCTTTCGGTAGATCCTGGAAACCCAATTGTCATTGCGAAATCTCCTTTTTCTACGCCTTTAATTGAAATAGGAAGATGCTTTGGGGTACTTAAAGGAGAGTTGTAGGTCGAATAATCGGCTGGATTCCCGTCTTTGTCTGCATATACTCTAAACATACTAAAATCACCCGTATGACGAGGCCACATCCAATTATCTGTGTCAAATCCGAATTTTCCAATTGCTGATGGTGGAGTGCCCACCATTCGAACATCTTTATATACTTCATAAACCATCTTGTAGTACATATTTCCATTAAAAAATGGTTTAATATCAATACGATAGCTGTTTCCTTTTGAGGCATCTTTCTTGAGTTGGTCAACTCTAATATTAATGGCTTCAATTCGTTCTGCTACAGAAAGTGTATCGGATATATTGAATAGCACGGAATCGGTAATATCTTCCATACTTTTTAAAAATGTAACCGTTAATCCAGGTGCTGGGATCTCTTCAGAATAGCTTTTTGCCCAGAATCCATTAGCTAGATAGTTGTCCTTAATTGTGCTTAAGCTTTGTATTGCATCATATCCACAATGGTGATTTGTTAAGATGAGTCCTTTCTCCGAAATTACCTCACCCGTACACCCATTCCCAAAAATAACTACAGCGTCTTTAATACTTTTTTTATCTATACTATATATATCTGAGTCGTTTAATAAGAAGCCCATCTCTTTCATCTGCTCAAAGTTGTATTGATTGAGTGATGGAAGTACCCACATTCCTTCATCAGCTTTAGAATGAGTTAAAATCAGTGTGCAAAGAGTAAAGAGGATAAGAAGCTTTTTCATAAATAAAATTTGTAAGTTGAAGCTATTAAATAACAACAATTTGATATTTGAATTTAGTGAATTTTATTAGGATTCAACTCTCAGCAAATGAGATTTTTGTAACTGAGATTTGTTGGAGTTTAAATCAATAATATGGTTTGTATAAAGATATAGGTTTTAATACGATGAAAAGAATGACTTTTATCGTACTCTATTTAATTATTTATCCTTAAAAGGGAATAATTGAGACCTCTAGTAGTTTGAAGTTGTTGCAGCTCGGCTTTAATGCAAAATGAGTGAGCGATGAGGGTATTAAAAGGGTCTCTCCCAGTGTAATTTTTTGGTAGTCATTATTGAAATTTATCTCACCATTTCCTTCTACACAAATAAAAATAGTAAAGCAATTTCGTTGGGTCGTATCATAAGTAATTGTTTCAACAACATCGACTCTTTTAACGTTAAAGAATGGTGTGTTGTATATCGCTTCGTCTTTATGATTTAAGGGCGAAGTTTTGTTGTAATCAATTACATCTATAGCCAATTCTGTATGAAGTTCTCTTTTGCAGCCATTTTTATCAACTCTGTCATAATCAAAGATACGGTATGTAATATCAGAGCGTTGTTGGATCTCAGCAACTATAATTCCTGCACCTAAAGCATGAATTATTCCTGTTGGGATATGATAGATATCGCCTTTGCTAACTGGTATATCATTTAAAATTGATAGTAAAGATCCATCATTAAGACGGTTTAAATACTCCTTTTGAGTTACGTTCTGGGAAAATCCATTAATAATTTTACTGTTTGGTTCTGAGTCTAAAACATACCAAAGCTCAGTTTTCCCTAGTGAATTATGACGTTTTTGAGCAACATCATCATTAGGATGCACCTGTATAGATAAATTATCTTGTGAGTGAAGAAATTTGACAAGCAACGGGAATTCTACGCCAAATCTCACTACACTATTTACGCCTAGAGTTTCTTGTGGCCACTTTGAAATTAGGTCAGAAAGAGATATGCCGTTGTATTTGCCATTGGAAATGATTGATTGTGAATTCTCAATGGTTGAAATTTCCCAACTCTCGCCAGCTTTGGTAACTCTACCCAAATCTTTATTTAAAAGAGTGTTCAGTTTTGTTCCACCCCAGATGCGTTCCATCACTAAAGGCGTAAAGCGAATAGGATAGGGTGTAAATTTTTCTATTTGTTGTGACAACTCTTTTCTCAAAGGATAATCAAGTAAGGTTAATTATTATACAAACGGTTTTCGCAAAGTTTTTATCTATTTAAGATAATCATATTTTTAATAGTGGGTGGATCTAAAGAATTGAGTATTTCTCAGATCCACCGAAATGTTCTTATTTGTATAAGCATAGATAAGGTGTATCCTCATCTACTTTAACGCCAAATTTCACATCTTTTTCAACTCTAAAAGAGTCAAATTTTTTAAATGTTTCCCACTCTGTTTCTCCAGGAAATTGGATTTCCATTTTACCTGAAATAACGGTCATAATTTCAACACAATTGGTGCCAAAAACATATTCACCTTTTGCCATTACGCCAACAGTTGCTTTGCCTTCGGCTCCATTATGGCTAAGTGAAGCTACTTTGCCATCAAAATATTCATTTTTTGCAAACATTCCTTTATCTATTAAATTGTTAGAATATCTTTTTCTTTTTTCTCCATAAGTTCATCAATCTTTCTGATACTTTTATCCGTCATCTTCTGAACTTTTTCTTCTGCATCTTTTTCCATATCTTCAGAAAGACCCTCTTTTTTCATCTTCTTAAGATCTTCAATCACGTCTCTGCGAGCAGCTCTAACGCTTATTTTTGCATCTTCAGCCTCTTTTTTAGCTTGTTTTACTAAATCACGACGTCTCTCCTCTGTTAGTGGGGGCACATTTAAACGAATAATATCACCATTATTGTCTGGGTTAAGTCCAATATTTGCAGCCATGATGGCTTTTTCAATTAATGGAATCATCTTTTTGTCCCAAGGTGTGATAACAAGCGTTCTTGGGTCAGGCGTATTTATACTAGCTACCTGGGTGATTGGACTACTCATTCCGTAATTATCAACTCTCACGCTTTCAAGCATTTTAGGGCTAGATTTACCAGCTCTAATTTTACCAAGCTCAGAGTCTAAATGCTCCAACGATTTATCCATTCGTTCTAGAGCATCTTCTAACAAGATTTGAACATCTTCTATCATAGAATTCTGTGTTGAATATTTATGTTTTCCTCAAATTTTATGCAAAAATACTTTTTTTCATCAATTATCAAATCGAGGTTTTTATTCGATTTAATAAAACTCACTTTCTTCTGGCGTTTCTGGCATGATCTCTTCAACTTCTTCACCCTCTTTGTATTTTGCATCATCTGGACAAGAAATATCAAGATTAAAATTTAGAGGTGTGTCAAAAAGGTCGCCAGATGTTACCCCTATTGCGGGATTTGCATATGCCATTTTCATATATTCAGCCCATATTGGTAAGGCCATGTTTGCCCCTTGTCCAAGACTCAGCGCATCGAAGTGAATGGAGCGATCTTCGCCACCCACCCAAACTCCAGACACTAGATTAGGGGTAACTCCAATAAACCATCCATCAGAATTATTTTGAGTGGTACCAGTTTTTCCACCAATTTCGTTGCGAAGTTCGTATTTCCCTCTAAGACGTCCAGCTGTACCTCGTTCTACAACTCCTTTCAGAAGTTGTAACATCTGAAAAGCTGTATTTTCACTAATAACCTCTTTCCCCCTTCCATGAAATTCCGAGATTGGATTTCCACTTTTGTCTGTTATTTTGGTAACTATGATTGGATTTATGTAATAGCCTTTATTCGCATAGGTACAATATGAAGCAACCATCTCAATCAGCGAAACATCTGGGGTGCCAAGACAAAGCGCAGGTACGGCTTCAATGTGGCTTTTAATTCCTAAACTAACAATCATGTTTTTAACAGCCTCGGGCGAATATTGCTTCATTATCCATGCTGTTATATTATTGTTAGAGTTTGCTAATCCCCATTTCAGTGAAACCATCTCTCCTTCTCTCCCTTTTGAGGTGTTTTTAGGAGTCCAGCTTATGATTGAGTCAGGACCAACAATTACGTCAAAACTTTGCGGCACGTTGGGTGCTAAATCGCAAGGAGTATATCCTTCTTGCATTGCAAGGGTGTAAAGGAATGGTTTTATTGTGGAACCAACCTGACGCTTTCCTTGAGATGCCATATCGTACATAAAGTGTTTGAAATTTGGCCCTCCTACATAGGCTTTGACTTCACCATTATGTGGATTCATCGACACGAAACTAGCACGCAAAAAGAATTTGTAGTATTTGATGGAGTCAATAGGTGATAATAGTGTATCCCTCTCTCCATTCCAAGAAAATACCTTCATCGGTACCCTTTTCTTCATGACGATATCAATTGAGTCTTCACTCATCCCGCCTCGTTTAAGATGCTTATATCTGTCTGAAGATTTGATACTTCGCTTCATGATCATGTTGAATTGATCTTGCGATATTTTATTTGAGAAAGGTGCTCTTGCATTATATCTTTTCTCTTTAAAAAATTTAGGTTGAAGTTCGGTTCTTAAGTGGTTTGCAAGTGCCTCTTCTCCAAATTTTTGTAAACGACTATCAATTGTAGTGTAAATCTTCAACCCTTCGTTGTACAAGTTGTATTTTGTTCCATCGGGTTTTAAATTTTTATTTATCCAACCGTAGAGTGGATTTGATAGCCATTCTATACTATCTTCAATAAATTTCTGTTGTAAGTAGCTCGGATAGTTTTCTCGTAATGGTTTAGGTTGCGACATTGTTAATCGAATATATTCTCTAACATATGCCGCTGGCCCCTCTTTGTGATCGGCTCGATTCAATTTAACTTTTAAAGGGATTGACTTGAGTGAGTCAAACTCTTTTTTTGTTATATATTCTGCTTTTAACATTTGACCTAGAACGACATTGCGCCTCTCCAATGTGATTTGTGGTCTGCGAATTGGATTATATAACGATGGATTTTTTAACATTCCAATGATCATAGCGGCCTCTTCAACTCTTAACGAGTCACAATCCTTACTCCAAAAAGTTAAGGCCGCAGCTTTTATGCCGTATGCATCATATATAAAGGGTGCTTTATTTAGATACATAGTTATCAACTCCTCTTTTGAGTAGTTGTGCTCTAACTTAATAGCAATAATCCACTCTTTAAGTTTTTGCATGCTACGCTCCCATATATTGTCAGCCGCGTCGTGAAAAAGTAGTTTTGCTAATTGTTGAGTAATGGTACTTCCACCTCCAGCATTTTTGTCTCCCATCAAAACGGTTCGAATTGCTACACGACCAAGTCCTCTAACATCAATTCCAGAGTGCTCGTAAAAGCGTTCATCTTCTGTTGCCACAAGTGCATTAATGATATTCGGAGATATCTGTTTGTAAGTAACAGGAGTTCTATTTTCTTGATAAAAGTTTCCTAAAACAATGTTGTCAGATGAGATGACTTCTGTAGCTAAATGGTTTTTATGGTTTTCCAAATCTTCAAAACTTGGCATCTCTCCAAATGCACCCCCCGAAATTAAGATAAAGAGTAGTATAACAAATAGTACAGAGCCTCCAAATATAGACCAAAACCAGATTAGATGTTTTTTAAAGCGATCTTCGAAAAAATAGTGTAGCATTTTATAAATTTTGCTCAAAAATAGTAATAATTCTTTATCGCTATTAACTGATTCATTTTTAATGAATCTCCATTTGTCATTTTATATATTATAAATTGTTATAAATTTGCGGCCTCTAGACTCGTTCATGGAGTCTATAAATGCATTTAAAATCACACTTGGTCTGATGGAAGAAAATTTGGTTATAGTTGAGTCCCCTGCTAAAGCAAAGACAATAGAGAAGTTTTTAGGTAAAGATTTTCTTGTAAAGTCGAGCTATGGGCATATTCGAGATCTACAAAAAAAAGATTTCGGAATTGATATTGAACACAATTTCGAACCGCAATATATTATTTCGGATGATAAAAAGGAGATTGTTCGTGAACTGAAGAAATTAGCTAAGTCGGCAAAAATGGTGTGGCTCGCTTCCGATGAAGACCGCGAAGGAGAGGCAATTTCATGGCATTTGTCCGAAGTATTAGAGCTAAATCCAAATAATACGAAACGCATTGTGTTTCATGAGATTACCAAAGGTGCAATTGAAAATGCAGTTAAAAATCCTCGTTCAATAGATAAGAATTTGGTAGATGCGCAACAAGCGCGCCGAGTGTTAGATCGTTTAGTTGGTTTTGAACTCTCTCCGGTATTATGGAAAAAGGTGAAACCGTCGTTGTCTGCTGGTCGAGTTCAATCAGTTGCTGTGAGACTTATTGTTGAACGTGAGCGTGAAATTTTTGCATTTAATGCCGAATCGTCATATAAAGTTACTGCATTTTTCACTTGGGAAGGTGCTAAAGGGAATAAACAAGAGATTAAAGCTGAGTTATCTCATCGTTTTAAAACGCAGAAAGAAGCTAGCGCATTTCTCGAGCTTTGTGCCAAGGAGCAATTTCTAGTAGAAGATGTTCAAAAGAAGCCTTTCAAAAAATCTCCAGCTGCGCCATTTACCACTTCGACGTTGCAACAAGAGGCTAGTCGAAAGTTAGGATATTCAGTGGCTCAAACGATGTCTATAGCTCAAAAATTATATGAGAATGGTTTTATTACCTACATGCGTACTGATTCGGTAAATCTTTCGCAAACGGCATTAGATCAGGCTTCTAAAGCAATCGTGGGTTCTATGGGTGAAAAATATCTCTCAATTCGTCACTATAAAACAAAATCAAAAGGAGCCCAAGAAGCACATGAGGCTATTCGTCCTACTTACCTCGAGAATGAAAAAATCACTGGTTCGGCAACAGAACAGAAGTTATATGAGTTAATCTGGAAACGTACTATCGCTTCTCAAATGAGCGACGCACAGATTGAAAAGACAACAATTACGATTGGTGCAAACGGTATTTCTCATTCATTTACGGCAACTGGTGAGGTTATTAAATTTGATGGATTCTTAAAAGTATATCTTGAGTCGCATGATCATGAACTTGATGAAGAGGAAGATAGCGCTCTTTTACCTCCTGTTCAAGCAAAAGACCCGCTTGCGTTGAAGAATGCTGAGGCTCGTGAAAGATGGAGCCAAAAGCCACCAAGATATACTGAAGCAAGTCTTGTCCGTAAAATGGAGGAACTAGGAATAGGACGTCCATCTACTTACGCGCCAACAATATCTACCATTCAACAGCGTGAATATGTCGTTCGTGAAGATAGACCAGGAGTCGATCGTGTTTACAACTTAATAACACTCTCAAAGGGTAAGGTTGAAGCATTTACTAAAACTGAGATTACAGGGGCTGAACGCAGCAAACTGTTCCCAACTGATATGGGAATGGTGGTTACGGATTTCTTAGTACGCTATTTTGAAAACGTAGTGAGCTACGATTTTACCGCAAAGGTTGAGAAGGAGTTTGATGAAATTGCTGAAGGAAAGTTGGTCTGGCAAAAGGCCATTCAAGGTTTTTACACCCCTTTCCATACTCAGGTTGTTGATGCAATAAATACAAGTGAGAGAAATAATGGCGCTAGAGTGCTGGGTGTGGATCCCACTTCGGGACTTCCAATTTCAGTTCGAATTGGTCGTTTCGGGCCAGTCGTTCAGATAGGTGAGGGGGGGGATGATGAACCAAAACCTCGTTTTGCGTCGTTAAGACGAGATCAGCATCTAGAAACAATCACAATTGAAGAGGCGCTGGAATTATTTCGTCTTCCTCGGGAAGTTGGAGTGTTTGAAGATAAGCCAATTACAGTTGCAATAGGTAAGTTTGGGCCTTATGTTAAACATAATTCATTGTTTGTGTCCCTTAAGAAGAGTGATGATCCATATACCATTGATTTAGAGCGATCGATTGAACTAATTGAGGAGAAGCGAGATAGCGATTCAAAAAAGTTAATCGCTAGTTTTAAAGAAGATCCTGATCTAACAATTTTAAACGGTAGATGGGGAGCTTATATTCATTATAAAAAGGATAACGTTAAGATTCCTAAAGGAACTGATGTGGAAAAACTCTCATATGTTGATATTATGGCTATTGTTGCAAAAGATAGCAAAGTTGCTGCATCTGCCGCTAAAGCAAAAAAAGTTCCTGCAAAAAGTAGTACAAAGACATCAACAAAGGCCAAGGTTGTAAAAAAGAAAGCTTAAGATGGAATTTAAAGACTTTTGTGTTCCAGCACGCTTTAATAATCTTAACTTCCCTATAAAGAAAGGTAAAGGAGCGCTCTTAGATGATGTGAAATTCTTTAGTGGTGAGGAGAATTTCTCTTTAGATGGATTTGACCTTGCCATTATTGGAATTGAAGAGGGAGTTTATTTAGACTCTTCGTTGGATGATATATTGAGTTCAACCTCAAATTTAATGCGATCATATATTTATCATCTAAAATCAATAGACAATGTAAAGATTGTTGACCTTGGCAATTTAGTTGGAAAGACAAAAGCAGACAATAAGTTTCTTCTTCTAGAAGTCCTTAGTTTTTTGAATACGAAAGGAATTACAGCTATAATTATTGGAGGAACCGACGAATTTTGTGTGACACAGTGCGAGGCAGTTCGAGAAATTACCTCCGATGAACGCCTTAATTTAACGATTATTGATTCTTGTATAAATGGTGGTTTTGATGTTGACGAAGATCTGACAAACAATTATTTAACACCAATTATTGATTTAAAAAACTTCGATCTCACACTTTTAGGGATTCAGAACTATTATAATTCAAAAGTTCAAGATCTTTATGTTGAAAACAAATTTATAGATGTTATTCGATTAAAAGATCTTAGAGATCAAAATATTATAAATGCAGAAGTTCCATTGCGTGACTCATCGGTAATTGTTTTTGATCTGCTCGCTTTCTCTTCATCGTCATTGCCAGCAAACAAAGAGCCGAGGCCTAATGGACTTTCTTCGCTTGATGGATGCCAGTTAGGATGGTATTCTGGTATTTCTGACAAAGTAAAGAGTTTTTCTGTTTGTAATTTTGAACAGAGTTATGATGTTAATAAGCAGAGTGTTGCACTCGTTGGTCAGATTATTTGGCACTTTATTTCAGGATTTTCAAATAAATCTCACCAAAATTCGTTAAAAGATGTTACAAGCTTTCAAAAATTTAATGTACATTTGGAGAAGTATGGTGTTTACATTGATTTTTTTAGTTCACCTGATGGATATAGATGGTGGATGGAAGTGATTGACAATGAGAAGTTTTTGATCGTTTCGTGTAATAAATCAGATTATTACGAGGCTCTTCAAGGCGAGATGCCAAAAAAGTGGTGGCGCTATTTTATGCGAAATCAATTTTTGGGAAATAGTTAAAATGTTCAGTTTTTGTTATAAATTTGAAACATTTGAGTTGAAATTGAAGTATATGTACTCACTTTACGTTAAAAGGAATGCTTTGTTTTATCCATCAAAATCAACTTTTTTCATAAAAAGGAGTTATTTGTACAATTTGATGGAATAAATGTTAAGAAGTTTACTTTTTTTTATTTTAATTTGTAACTTCACTGTGGTTGTCGCGCAATACGAACCTCAGTTTAGTCAAAACTCATTCAATCTATTATCTGTTAATCCAGGTTTTGCTGGAAGTTCAGGTAAAGTGAATCTGACTGGCTTATGGCGCAATCAGTGGATGGGAATAGAGGGCGCACCGAAAACAACGGTTTTTAGTGCTGATATGGGAGTGAAATTTTTGGGGAATGAACATGGGATAGGATTCAATGCCCTACGAGATGAAATCGGTGCCTTTGTGAATTTGAGGCTATCTTTAGCCTATTCGTTTAGAATTGATATAGGAGAAGGTTCTTTGGGCAGTGGTATCTCAATGGGAGTTATAAATCAAGTTTTGGCAGGAGGTGATTTATATACAGATCCTAAAATGAGCGATGAATCAAATATTGCTATTGGTGAAAGTGGTTACCATATTGAAGATGGGCTGTTGCAATCCATAAGCGGGGAATTAAATGCAAATACTTTCGATTTAGGAATGGGAGTATTTTATAAAGATAAAAGGATGTATAGCGGCATTTCGGTAATGCATTTACATCAACCAAGTCTAAATTTGAACGAAAATTTAGATATTCAATTGCAGCGCACGTGGTTTATAACTGGTGGTTATTCATTCTCTTTGATAGATAAACCTATTGATATTGAACCGCAATTTTTCTTAAAAACAGATGAATCAATATATCAATTAGATATTAGTACAATCTGTAAATTTAAGAAGCGCTATTGGGGCGGATTATCGTATCGATTACAAGATGCAATTGTTTTGCTCGCTGGATTTGAAATGAAAAATGGAATAAAGGTTGGATATAGTTACGACTTTACTACTTCTCACCTAGCGGGTTTTCAAACTCACGAGGTGATGTTTTCTTACTCTTTCACAGTTGGTGTAAGTAAGAAAAGTAAGCATTATAGGAGCGTAAGGTATCTTTAGTGGATATATGAAATATTAGATAATTAGTAATTATGAAAAAAGTTCTTGCTCTGAGCATCTTATTGATCTCAATTTTGATTGGATGCGGCCAATCTGGTAGTGGAGAATTGGTTGGCGTTGGCCAATCGGGAGTCTTTTTTGAACCAGACCCATTTGGGATGTTGTTTATTAAGTCAGGAAGTTTTGAAATGGGTCCTAACGACCAAGATCTAACTTTCGGAAATACAACTCAAACGAAAACGGTTTCGCTTCGTTCTTTTTGGATGGATGAAACAGAGATTACTAACAATGAATATCGCCAGTTTGTGTATTGGGTTCGTGATAGTATCGCTCGTCGTGCATTAGGCGATTCTTTTGAGGATTTCTTAATTACAACTGATGAACTCGGCAACGAAATCAATCCTCCTTTTCTTGATTGGGAAGTGCCTATTGAATGGGATTCTGAAGAGTACGCTGAACTTCTTGAGCCAATGTTCCTTCCTGAAAACGAACGCTTTTTTAGAAGGAAAGAGATTGATAGCCGCAAGTTAGTCTATGATTATGAATGGGTTGATCTTGTTCAGGCTGCAAAGAAATCAAATCGTGCTCGTTTTAGTGACGATACTGGTAAATTTGAAGGCTATCAGGGTGAAGTATATAATCGTAAAGGCGAGAAGATTGAAATTAAAGATAGATCGGCTTTTATTATGAAAGATGCCGTAAATGTATATCCCGATACTCTTTGTTGGATTGCTGATTTCACATACTCGTTTAATGAGCCTTGGACTGAAAAATATTTTTGGCATCCTGGTTTTGATGAGTATCCAGTTGTGGGAGTTAGTTGGAAGCAAGCGACTGCATTTTCAATTTGGAGAACTCAGTTGTTGAATAATTTCCTTATTTCAAGAGGTCAGCCTGAAGTTATGCAATATCGTTTACCTACAGAAGCTGAATGGGAATATGCTGCTCGCGGTGGTCTCGCAAATGGTTCTTATCCTTGGGGTGGATATTATACTCGTAATAATCAAGGTTGTTTCTTAGCTAACTTTAAACCTTTAAGAGGACGTTATGGCGATGATGGCGCAATGAGTACTGCTGTTGTTGGAACTTATGCTCCAAATGATTTTGGACTATACGACATGGCTGGAAACGTAGCTGAGTGGACCTCTGGTGCTTTTGATGAATCAAACTACTCTTTTACCCACGATTTTAATCCTAATTATAAGTATAATGCATTGCCAGAAGATCCTCATGTTATGAAACGTAAGGTTATTAAAGGTGGTTCGTGGAAAGATATTGCCTACTTTATGCAATGTGGTTCAAGAACTTATGAGTATCAAGACTCTTCTAAGTCTTACATTGGATTCCGTTGTGTTAGAGATTATCTAGGTGATTAGTATTCACTAGTTATAATAGAGGTTATTTAAATATTCTACTGAAAATATAATTTTACAATTATGAGTTTTAGCATTACCGAATTTGTTGAGAGCCCAGCTTACAAAAAAACTATGGGCAAGGTTTATGGTTTAGGAGCAGCTGTCGTGATCTTAGGAGCACTTTGGAAAATCCTTCACTTACCTGGTGCAAGCTATATGCTTATTGCTGGTCTTGGAACTGAGGCGGTTATTTTTGCCCTTTCGGCATTTGAACCACCTCATGCTATGCCAGATTGGACATTGGTTTATCCTGAACTTATAGGTCTTGAATCTACTCATGATCGTAAAAGTCACGGTGGTGGCGGAGGCGGCGGAAGTGAATTAGCCGCTTTGATTCAAAGTGGTAAGTTAGATTCCGCTACAGTTGATAAGTTGTCTGATGGATTAAAAAAGTTGACTCACACAACTGGTCAACTCGCTGATTTGAGTAATGCAACTATTGCTACGGAGAGTTATCTTCAAAATATGCGTAACGCTTCTGATAGTGTCGGTCAATTAGCTTCGGTTCAGAATAAGAGTACAAAGGCAATTCAAGACTCTTCACTTGAGTTATCTGAGGCTTACAATAATGTTGCAAAATCAATTTCTGAGTCTGGAACCTCGGTTGCAAATGATATTTCAAAAAGTGGAAAATTATTTGTTCAATCTATTGAGAGTTCTCGTGAAGGAATGTTATCTTCATATCAATCTCTTAACGAGAGTTTGGCTGCTCAGGCTGAACATGTTACAAAGGGAGGTCGTAACTTCTCAGAACAGCTTGATGGGATAGGAAAGAATTTATCATCAATTAATTCTATCTATGAGTTACAAATCAAAGGTTTAAATAGCCAGTTACATGTAACAGAAGAGTTAAATAAAGGTATCGATGATATCCGAACTCAGATGGTTGCATCTGTTTCAGATGTTAAGAATTATAGAGAACAAGTAGGCAAGTTAAGTAGTAGTATCTCTGAATTGAATACAATTTATGGAAACATGCTTAGTGTTATGAATGTTAGTAAATAACCTTTCTTAGATAAACGCATATGAGTGGTGGTAATTGCCCAGAAACGCCTAGACAGAAGATGATAGGTATGATGTACCTATTTTTGACAGCGATGCTAGCGCTTAATGTTTCGGGAGACTTATTGAATGCTTTTGTTCTTGTTGATAATAGCATTAAGGATGCAACACGTGTTGTAGAAAGTAAGAATAGTATTACTTCTGCAGATTTTGATATGGTGTATAATTCTAATCAGAATAAGTCTAAAGAGAGATATGAGCAGAGTAAGAAAGTTCAGGTTGCTGCAGACTCTCTTTTTAGCTTAATTCAATCATATAAGAGTTTGGTTGTTAGAAAAGCTGATGGTCCTGGTTTTACACCTGATTCATTTGCTTCAAAAGATAATCAGGATATTGTTCCTCAGGTGATGTTGGTTGAAGAAGGTGGTGGCCGTAGCGAGAAATTGAAGAAATCGATAGAGGAATATCGATCTTTACTACTTGGTTTTGTGGATGAAGATGATAAAGTTTTTAAGAAAAATATTGAGTCTATTCTAAATACTGATAATCCGCCTAAGAAAGATGGTGTTAGTGTTAGTTGGGCAGAACAAAAGTTTTTGCATTTGCCAATGGCTGCGTCAATGGCTCTTTTAAGTAAATTACAGAGTGATGTTAGGAATAGTCAGGCTGATATGAATAGATATCTCCTTGGAAAAGTTGATGAGAAATCATTTAAGTTTACTTCTGTAGCACCTCTAGTAATACCTAAATCGCAATATGTTTTAAAGGGAAATAAGTACTATGCTGAGATTATGATGGCAGCAACAGATACTACTGCTCCTCCAAAAGTTAATATTCAAGGATCATTATTACCAACAAAAAGCGGAAAGGCAATTTATGAGGTTGGAACCCCATCTGTTGGACAAAGAAGTTGGGAAGGTTCTATTACATTTAATGGACCAGATGGCCAACCACAAACTTTAACTATCCCTAAACAGGAGTATTTTATCATTGAACCAACAGTAGTAATCTCTCCAGTTAAGATGAATGTGTTTTATGAAGGTGTAGATAATCCAGTTCGAGTTTCTGTCCCAGGGGTTGCACCATCTCAATTACAAATTAGTTGGACTAATGTTTCTGCAAAACCTGATGGTGATCAATGGATTATTAGACCAAATCCTGGTAGTGCTGGTATGAAATGTGAAGTTTCGGTGGCTGTAAAACAAGGCTCATCTTTACAGCGTTTAGGAGTCATGGATTTCCGAATCAAACGTGTACCCGATCCGGTGGCTAAAGTGGCTAAATTACGTGAGGGTAAAATCAAAAAAACTACACTTGTAGCGCAGGCTGGGGTTTTTGCTGAGATGGATCAGTTCGATTTTGAATTAGAGTTTAAAGTGACTGCTTTTACCGTTTCCACGCTTAGGGGTGGTTATTTAAAGGAGGTACCAACGCAGGGTAATTTGTTCTCAAAAGATCAACAAGAATTAATAAAGGGTTTGTCACCAGGAGCAAAAGTCTTTTTTGATCAGATTAAGGCTGTAAGTGCCTCTAATTCTGCGGATAGACGATCTTTGGGTGCTATAACTTTAACTATTGAATAATTTAAAATTCACCATAATGAAAAATAGTCGTTTTATTGTCTCGCTTTTATTTTCGCTGTTTGCTATTTCTTTAGTTTTCGGTCAGGATAAGACTATACTTGATGGTATTTATAAAAAGGAACATACTCCTAATAAAAAGCCAATTCCTTATGCTTATGTGCGTGAAGCCGATGTCTATTGGAGTAAGAAAGTTTGGCGAATAATTGATCTTCGCGAAAAGATTAATATGCCTATGTATTATCCTTCAAAAGCGATGGATGGTAGAAAGAGTTTGATTGATGTTTTGATAGATGCAATCAAGTATGAAGGTTTACAAGCCTATTCAGATAATGATGACGAGTTTAAACAAGCCATCAATATTGATCAGGTTAGTCAAGCTATGGGTGCTATAAATGATACTACTGATGTTCAGGATCCAAGTACTGGATTATGGAGTAAAAAGGTTGTGTTGGGCGATATTAAATATCATGAGGTAAAACAGGTACTTGTAAAAGAGATTTGGTTCTTTGATAGAAATTATTCAAAGCTAGATGTTAGAATTATCGGTATATGTCCAATACGTGATATGGTAAAGACAACAGGCGGAGTTGATGAAATTGTTAAAAAGCAAGTTTTTTGGGTTTATTTCCCTGCTGCTAGAGATGTGTTATCAAGATATGAGGTATTTAATCCCAAAGGTGATTCTCAGAGATTATCTTATGATGACATTTTCATGAAGCGATATTTTAGTAGCTATATCACTGCGGAGTCTAATGTTTATGACAACAGACCAATTGAGATGTATTCAGTAGGTATGCAAAGTATGGTGGAATCGGATCGCATAAAGAACGATATTGCCACTTTTGAGCATGATCTGTGGGAGTTTTAATTATATCGACATAAAAAAAGGGAAGCAATATTGCTTCCCTTTTTTTATGTCGATTCTCTATCTATTTTCCAAATGCAGTTTTTATGTCTGATGAAAATTGTCTGATTTGTTGTTCGTCTTCTTTTTTGCAAATTAGTATTTCACCTTCCGTCTCAACAACAATATAATTGTTGAGTCCGTGGATTACTGCAATTTTATCGCTTGTAACATTTACGATATTATTGGTTGATTCATAAAATAGAACATTCCCTTTTATTTTAGAATTTCCATTTTGATCTTGAGTTGAATGGCTGTAAAGCGAACCCCATGTTCCAAGATCAGACCACCCGAATTCTGCAATAAGTACATGTACATTGTTTGCTTTTTCCATAATTCCGTAGTCTATTGATATGCTTTTGCAATCAAAATAGATTTTTTCTATGATTTTGGATTCTTCCTCTGTACCAAACTTTGATATATTGTTTGTAAATAGATTTGATACTTCTGGTAGTAGCTCTCTGAAAGCATTGTTTATTGATTTTAATGACCAAATAAAAATTCCTGAATTCCAGAAAAATTCACCACTCTCTACGAAAACCTTTGCCAACTCGTAGTTAGGCTTTTCTGTGAAAGTCTTTACTTTGACAATCTCATCTTTTTTTGAAGGTTTTGTCTCTACTTGAATATATCCATATCCTGTCTCAGGATGTGATGGTTTAATTCCAAGTGTAAGTAGTGTATCTGACTTTGTTACAAAGTTTATCCCCTCTGTTATTACATGTCTGAATTCTTCGTCTTTTTGAACTAGATGATCAGCTGGAGAAACAATAACTTTTGCATTTGGGTTCTCTTTTTCGATTCGAGTCATTGCATAAGCTATGCAAGGTGCAGTGTTTTTCCTCGATGGTTCACACAGTATATTATTTGGGTTTATTTCTGGTAATTGCTCTTGAACTATCTTCTTATAGTCAACACTTGTTACTACATAAAAGTTATTCTCAACACAAATTGGTTTAAAGCGATCAAAGGTTTGTTGTATCAAACTTCTTCCCGTTCCAAGCACGTCAATGAACTGTTTTGGGGTTTCTTCTTTACTTAGTGGCCAAAATCGGCTTCCAACACCACCTGCCATTATAACACAATACGTTTCGTTTTTCACTTAGATATGTTTTTGATGATTATTTTCGCTAATTTAGTGCATATTTTTCAAATGAGTATTAATGAAAATGTTTTTTCATCTTGGGCGATACGCTCTATTTATTCGTCAGGTTTTTAGAAGACCAGAGAAGCACTCTATCTTCATGAGAAGCTACTTGCGTAACCTTGATTCACTTGGCGTTAATTCTATCGGAATTGTTGCTATTATCTCAATTTTCATGGGCGCTGCAATAACCATTCAAACTGCGTATAATCTTGATATGCCATTTATTCCACGCTCAACGCTTGGAGTTGCGGCGCGAGATTCTATCATTCTCGAATTTTCATCTACTATAGTTTGTCTTATTTTAGCTGGAAAAGTTGGATCAAATATTGCGTCAGAGATTGGGAGTATGCGAGTTTCGGAGCAGATTGATGCTCTTGAAATAATGGGCGTTAATTCGGCTAATTATTTGGTGTTGCCTAAAGTTGCGGCAATGATTACGATTACCCCCATTCTTGTACTGATTAGTATGTGTGTTGGAATTTTTGGAGGATGGGCAGCTGGGGTACTTGCGGGTGTAACAACTTCGGGTGATTATATTTTTGGAATACAGTATTACTTTAAGCCCTTCTATGTTGCCTATTCGCTTATTAAATCTTGTGTTTTTGCGTTTATTATTAGTAGCATTTCATCTTATTGGGGGTATTATACTCCAAGTGGTTCATTAGAGGTTGGTAAATCTAGCACTAAAGCTGTTGTCGTTAGTAGCATTCAAATTTTGCTATTTAATCTTTTATTAACGCAGTTACTTTTAACATGATAGAAGTTAAGAATGTTGTCAAACAGTTTGATGGAAAAACTGTTTTAAAGGAGATTAGTTGTCTTTTTGAGAAAGGTAAAAGTAACTTAATAATTGGACAAAGTGGTTCAGGGAAAACGGTATTGTTAAAGTCAATTGTTGGTTTACATACAGTTGATTCGGGCGATATTTTCTATGATAATCGGAGTTTTATTAAAATGTCACCTGACGAAAAGAAGGAGATACGGAAAGAGATTGGGATGTTATTTCAAGGCTCTGCACTTTTTGACTCCTTTACCGTTGAGGAGAATGTGAGGTTTCCATTAGATATGTTTACAACGATGTCAACATTACAAAAGCGAAAGCAAGTGGATTTTTGCTTAAGTAGAGTAGATTTACATAATGTCCATAAATTATATCCATCTGAGATCAGTGGCGGAATGCAAAAGCGCGTTGCAATTGCTCGTGCAATCTCCTTAAATCCTCGTTATCTTTTTTGTGATGAACCAAATTCTGGCTTAGATCCTAAAACATCTATCATTATTGATGAATTAATTTATGAAATTACAAGAGAGTATCAAATTACTACAGTTATAAATACGCATGATATGAATAGTGTTTTGGGTATAGGAGAGAAGATAATTTTTATAAATCAAGGTGAGAAATGTTGGGAAGGCACAAATAAAGAGGTCTTTACCACTTCAAATGAGAAGTTAAATGATTTTATCTTTGCATCTGATTTTGCAAAATTAATCAAAAATCACATTTAGTGTTTTAGGTTAATAGGAAGGCAAATGCTTCTTCAATTTTGCCAACTTCAATAATCTTGATCTCAGATTTTGGAGTTACTATTTTTTTTGATGATTTTGGGATAACAATCCTTTTGAATCCTAATTTTGAGGCTTCGCCAATTCGTTGTTCGATTCTAGAAATCGGTCTTATTTCACCAGAAAGACCAATTTCACCAGCAACACAAATGTCACTCGGTATTGGTAAGTCTAGTGATGAAGATAAAATGGAGGCAACCACTGCTAAATCGATGGATGGATCATTGACTTTTAATCCTCCTGCGATATTTAGAAATACATCTTTCGTTGCTAATTTAAATCCAGCTCTTTTTTCCAATACTGCTAAGAGCATGTTTAAACGTTTACTATCGAATCCAGTTGATGATCTTTGCGGTGTCCCGTATGCGGCTGTAGAAGCCAATGCTTGAACTTCTATAAGGAATGGTCGGAGTCCCTCTACGGCTGCTGCAATTGAAATGCCGCTTAGTGATTCGTTATGGTGTGATAATAGTAGCTCAGATGGGTTTAAGACCTCTTTTAAGCCACTATTTTCCATTTCAAATATTCCAATCTCCGAAGTAGAGCCAAATCGGTTTTTAATGCTGCGTAGTATTCGGTAGATGTGATTTCTATCTCCTTCGAACTGAAGAACCACATCAACCATGTGCTCTAATACTTTAGGGCCTGCAATTGATCCCTCTTTATTGATATGGCCAATTAAAATTACAGGAATATTACGCTGTTTTGCTGTAACAAGAATTCGGTTGGTACACTCTCTTATTTGCGAAACACTTCCAACTGCCGATTCAATTGCAGGATTATTGAGCGTTTGTATAGAGTCGATAATAACAATTTCTGGGATTAGGTTTTCAATATGTATTAATATCTCCTCAAGGTTTGTTTCGCTAACAACATAGCAGTTAGTATCTTTAAACCCTAAACGGTCTGCCCTAAGTTTTATTTGTTGTGGGCTCTCCTCGCCAGAAATATATAGAACTTTTTTGTCGTTCAGATTTAATGCAACTTGCAGAACGAGAGTCGATTTCCCAATACCAGGTTCCCCACCCACAAGAATAAGTGAGCCAGGAACGATACCTCCGCCCAACACTCTATCGAATTCCTGACTAGATGTGTGAATTCTGGACACATCCAATGTAGAAACTTGGCTAATAAGCGTAGGCTTTGATGAAAATATAGAGTTTGAAGCTGATAGATTTGTATTGGTTTTGGATTTGGATATCAGCTCTTCGACCATTGTGTTCCACTCTCCACAAACAGAACATTTTCCAACCCATTTTGAGGATTCGCTTCCGCAATTTTGGCAAAAATAGGATGTTCTGGTCTTGGCCATTTTAATACCCCTTCTTTATTTTTTCAATAAGCGAAGTTGTAGAGAAGCCATCTACAAAGTCGATAGTTTCAACTCGTCCTCCTTTTTCTGTTACGATGTCGTAACCTACAATAGATTCAGGTTTGTAGTCACTGCCTTTTACAAGAATATCTGGTTGAATTAATTTAATTAATTCGTAAGGAGTTTCTTCATCAAAAAAGACAACTAGATCAATGAATCCCAATGCTGCTAAGAGCACTGCACGTGAATTTTGATCAACAACAGGGCGAAGCGGACCTTTAATACGACTTACGGAGTTATCAGTATTTAGTCCAAGAACTAATTTGTGACCAAGTGATGCCGCTTTTGCCAAATACTCGACATGTCCTCGATGCAGAATATCAAAGCACCCATTGGTGAAAACTATTTCATTATTATTTGATTGCCAAAGAGATACTAATCCTTTTGCAGTATCATGGTTTACTATTTTATCGAGAATGTTTTGATAGTGATTCATCGTTGCTATTCAATTAAAAACGCCTCCATTGAGAGGCGTTATTTGTCTAAACGAGTTTGTTAGTTTGGGTATCGGGAAAGACAAAAGTTGGTTTAAAACTTTTTGCTTCCTCAAAATCAAGTGATCCATAAGCAATAATAATTACAACATCACCAACTGCTACTTTGCGTGCAGCAGCACCATTAAGGCAAATTACACCACTGCCACGTTCACCCTTGATAACGTAAGTTTCAAGACGTTCGCCATTATTGTTATTGACCACCTGAACCTTTTCGTTTTCAATAATGTTAGCAGCTTCCATTAAGTCTAAATCAATGGTAATACTTCCAACATAATTTAGATTAGCTTCAGTAACTGTTACATTGTGTAGTTTTGATTTTACAACATCAATTCTCATACTATAGAAATTATATTCAGCTCTCTGTTCAGATTATATGTAACTATTTATTTATCAATAAGTTTAGTAAGTGATATTATCAATCAATCGAATTTTACCGGCATATACCGCGATACAACCAACAATGTAATCTACATCACTCCAATTTGAGATTGGCATTAGTGTATATCCATTGCAAATCTCAAAATACTCAACTTTTAGGTCGTTATCTTTTTCAATTGATGTAATTACCCAATTCGTAACATCGCCAACACTTTTTGATTTTGCAAAGGTACGTGATTCAGATAAAGATTTTGCAATAATTGGAACTATTTTTCGATGTTCAGGTGTTAATAAAAGATTTCGTGAACTCATAGCCAAACCATCCTCTTCACGAATAATTGGACATCCAATAATTTTTATGGCGTAATTATATTGCGAAGCCATCTGTCTTATTATGGCTAATTGTTGAAAATCCTTCTCTCCAAAATAGGCGTTATCAGCTGGAACTAAATCAAAAAGGCGGCTCACAACTTGTGCGACACCATTGAAATGACCTGGTCGAAACTTACCCTCCATGCATTTGTCAATATATCCAAAATCAAAGATTCTATTGTCTGGCTCTGGGTAAATTTCTTCAACCGATGGGTAGAAAAGTATATCGCAACTCGCTGATTTTAATAGCTCAATATCTTTTTCAAGTGTTCGAGGATAGCGTTTGAGATCGTCGGGATTATTAAATTGATTTGGATTAACAAATAGGGAGACAACTACGATGTCAACATCTTTTTTTGCCTGATTGACAAGTGAAATATGACCTAAATGTAAGGCGCCCATCGTTGGTACAAAGCCAACCTTTTGACCTGAAGCCTTAATCTTGATAATTTCATTTTGAAGATCTTTAGCTTTCTCTATGGTATTCATACGCTTATGCTTTTGGGAACTTAAAAAATCAAACGGTTGAAAAAAGTCGTCAATATTAAGATGAATATTTTTATCCTGCAAATAACATTTTGACTAACCGCTATTTTTTGTTACTTTTGCATAATTTTTCAACGCACACCTAAAAATCACAATGGAGAAAAGCAAGGTATTATTTATTTCTCAAGAGATTACACCTTATTTGCCAGAGACCGATATTTCTTTGATCGGAAGGAATTTACCGCAGGGCATACAAGAGAGAAGTAAAGAGATTAGGACTTTTATGCCACGTTTTGGTTGTATCAATGAGCGCAGAAACCAATTACATGAGGTAATTCGTCTCTCTGGTATGAATTTGATAATAAATGATACAGATCATCCATTATTAATAAAAGTTGCCTCAATTCAAGCTGCACGCATGCAGGTATATTTTATCGACAATGAAGATTTCTTCTATAGAAAGGCAACGCTGTATGACGCTGATGGTAATGAGTTTGAAGATAATGACGAGAGGATAATCTTTTTTGCTAGAGGTGTTTTAGAAACTACCAAAAAATTACGTTGGAGTCCTGATCTAGTTCATTGTCAGGGTTGGTTTACTGCTTTAGCACCCCTTTATATTAAGCGAGTGATGAATGAGGATCCACATTTTGCGAATAGCAAAGTTATTTATACCATCTACAATGACGACTTTAAAAGCGTTTTTACCGACGATTTTAAAGAAAAATTGATACTTCCAGGTGTTTTAAAATCGGATCTTGCGGTTTTAGATCGTTGCGATTACGTTAGCTTACAAAAGCTAGCTATTAATTTTGCTGATGGGGTAATTTTTGGAAGCGAGACAATAAATAGCGAGTTAGAAAGTTATGTGAAAGAGAGTGGAATCCCATTTTTAACATTCCAACATCCTGAGAATTACATTGATAGTTATAATGCTTTTTACGATAGAATTCTTAACAAATAGATTGATGATCTCGATATTTTCAAATAAAATTTCGCTTTTCCTTTTAGTCGGTTTAACAGCACTTCTGTTCAGTTGTAAAGATGATGCCATGTTGGCTGGTAAAGATCTATTACCAGAGGAGTATAACCTTAATGGGTATAGCCGAGAGGTGAGTGGTATTATTGCGGAGAATACAACGCGAGATTCTATAAAAAGTGATCAGGTAACTTATGCTATACTGGGTGACTTTACTGATGAAATTTTTGGAAAGTCTGTTGGTGCTTTTGTTGGGCAAGTTTATAAAGGAGCCGTTATTGATTCGATCAGTTTAAATCGTCCCAAATTTTCGGTGGATTCGATGGTGTTCTTATCTGTGCATAATTATGGTGATTGGTATGGATTGGGAAATGAGTCTCATAGAATAAAAGTTTATGAACTAACAGAAACACTTAGTAATGGGTTGGATGTTTATTATTCTAACTTCAACATGGAGGGGAAATATGACACTACACCTATTGGCGAAGGTGAACTAAAAGGAAACTCATTAGATAGTGCTTCATGGGTGTTGAATAAATATGTTGACACGCTACGTGTGAAGATACGACAAGATGTGGCAACTCGTTTTTTTGAGAATTTTACTCGTGAGATGTCTTCAAATAATTCTCAATTTCTTGATTTTTTTAAAGGAATATATATTACTAGCGAATGGAAAACAGGAGATGGGCAGGGAAGTTTAGTGAGATGTAGGGTGATGGGAAGTACATTAGGTTTAAAATTATATTACAACTATGATGCAGACCCTAGCGATACCGTTAAAGTTCATTACTCTCATATATTTCCAATTACACGAGATGGTGTAACTTTTAATAAATACGAGCACACCATAAATCCTAACATTAAATTAGATAATCCAGTAACAGATAATCTTTATGCTCAAGGTATGGCTGGCAGTTATGTAAAAGTTACTCTTCCTGAAGATGACCTAACGGATTATGGTGATTCGTTGAGTATAAATACACCTGGTGAACGGGTTGCTTTTTCAAATGTTACTTTAGAGTTTTTTGTTGATACAGCTGCATCAAAGATATCTAGTTATACACTGCCAGATTCATTAACACTTTATCGTTTTAATGATTATGAAAAGTCTGATATCAATAACGATTTGAGTAACGATAAGATTGAAGCCCCTTTCTATTATGTAAAGGTTGAAGGAGAAACTCCTGTTAAGATGTATAAACCTGTTATAGGAGGTGCGTTAAATAAGTCAACTTACTCTTATAAATTTACGATTGACAACGAATTTTTTAAACGTATTGTTACTCGAGATGATTTAATTGACAAAGATAATCAGCTAGGATTGGGAAATGAAGATGACTTTAAAGTTTTGTATATAGGCCCTAATAATCCTGTACAAAATTTCAGGAGAGTCATTCTTTATGGTCAAAATCGTACTGATGGTAAGGTTGGTGTGAAAATGAAGATTAGGACTGTTAAATACTGATACAACTTTGGAAAGTAAACTAAAGAGATTAATTTAGTTCTCTAATTAAATCCAATTTTTTAATTGATTCCCTTGTATGAGTAGTGTTTTTCGTAATTTAACGGTTAGTGAAGTTGAGTCTTTAAAAGTTAATGGTTGTGATGCTACCGATTGGAGTTTGGTGAAAGTGGCCGATTCATTTAACTCACAATGTATTAGAAATGTACAGTTTGAGGGTGAAGTAAAGATTGGGAAATTGGGTGAATCTCTGCGAATAGGGGGAGTTTTAAGACGCTCAGGAATTTATAATTCTATTATTGTTGAGAGTTTTATTGGAGATAAGTGTTTTATTAACAACGTTACTGGAGGACTTGTTCGAGTTGTAGTTGAAGATGGTGTTGTGATTGACAATTGTTATAGCATCGAATGTGACGGCACAACAACATTTGGTAATGGCACTAAGGTTGCTGTTCTAAATGAAGCTGGAGGCAGAGAGGTTTTGATATTTGATCGTTTATCTGCACAGCTTTCCTATATTCTTACATTTTATAGATATCAAACATCTGTAATATCAAAAATTGAAACACTAATATCTAAATATGTTCAGTCAAAGCGTTCTCCTAAATCGCTTATTGAAAAAGGTTCTGTTTTAACGAACTGTCAGAAAATTAAGAATGTTAATATTGGATCATTTGCAATATTAGATTCGGTTCAGAGTTTAAATAATGGAACAATTGTTAGTACCCTCAATAGACCAACCAAAATAGGTTGTAATGTTATTGCTAAGGATTTTATCTTTTTAAAAGGATCTGTCGTTGAGGATGGCTCCAATTTATCAAAGTGCTTTGTTGGAGAGTCCACAATAGTTTCAAAAGGTTATAGTGCCGATAATTCTATCTTCCACGCAAATGGTCAGTTCTACAATGGTGAGGCATGCTCTGTATATGCTGGGGCACATACGGTAACACATCACAAATCTACATTACTTATTGGTGGAGCTTTCTCATTTTATAATGCAGGTAGTGGAACCAATCAGAGCAATCATATGTACAAACTTGGTCCTGTACATCAAGGTGTAACTGAGCGAGGAGTTAAAACAGGAAGCGATTCGTATCTGCTTTGGCCCGCACATGTTGGCTCTTTCTCGGTTGTCTTAGGAAAGCATTACAACCATCCTGATGTTGCAGATCTTCCATTTTCTTATTTGATTGAGAAGGATGGAGAGAGTGTTTTGTTCCCGGGATTGAATTTTAAGACCATTGGCAATTATCGCGATGTGCTAAAGTGGAGAAAGAGAGATCAGCGAGATTCGAGCAGTCTAGATGTGATAGATTATGAATTTCCAAATTGGTATATTATAGAGAAGTTGGTTAGAGGATTGGCTATTTTAAAATCGATTCAGGCCTCAAAAGAGTCATCACAATATAACTATAAAGGTGTTACAATTAGTTCGAGTAGCCTTTCTGGTGGGATAAAAATCTATCAGCAAGCAATTGTCTATTATTTGGGTTTAAAATTTGTAAATATCGAGAATCAGTTTGAACGTTTACTCCTTGATCCTAAAATTGATCTTTTAAAAGATCTATCTATGCCTGAAGTCATTGATTTAGGCGGAATGTTTGCCGATAAAGGGAAGTTAATAATTCGTTTGGAAGCAAGTTCTACCTATCGATCGATTGATGAACTATTACTTGAGATTAAAGGTTGTAGATTGACATTTAGCTCATTAGATGAGATTTTCTTTATACGAAAGTATATATGGGATACATTTGGGCCAAAGGCAACATGGGAGGTGAAATTGAGCGCTTTTTTAAAAGATTTTATTGCAAGTGTCAAGTCTATTCATTCTGGAATTGTTGCAGATGCAAAGAAAGAGTTCAACAGTGCATCTCGAATAGGATTTGGCATTGATGGTGATGGAGCTGATGTTGAGAATGATTTTTGCAAAGTCAGAGGTGTTTTTGACTCGATAGATGAGATTAAAGAATTGAATGATCACGAGGAGCAGCTAATAAAAAGGGCTGAGATTTATTTAGTTTCGGTAAGAAATAACAATTAATATATGTGTGGAATAGTTGCATATTTAGGCAGTAGAACTGCTTATCCAATTTTAATTAAGGGTTTAAAACGACTAGAATATCGTGGTTACGATTCGGCAGGTATTGCTCTGGTCGGATCAGCAATGAATGTTGTTAAATGCAAGGGAAAAGTTTCTGATTTGGAGGCAGCCTCAAAGGGCTTAGATATTTCAGGATCAATTGGTATGGGACATACTCGATGGGCTACCCATGGTGTCCCAAACGATGTAAATTCCCATCCGCATGTGTCAATGAATGGAAAGTTTGTTTTGGTTCATAACGGCATTATTGAAAACTATGCACATTTAAAGAAAGAGCTGCTAACTCGTGGATATACTTTTAAGAGTGAAACTGATACGGAGGTATTGGTTAATTTTATTGAGAGTATATATTTGGAGAAGAAAGTTTCAGCCGAGTTATCGGTTAGATTAGCTTTGTCTAGAGTGATTGGTGCTTATGGTATAGTTGTATATTGTTCCGAAGAGCCAGATGTATTAATTGCCGCGCGCAAAGGGAGCCCTCTGGTTATTGGAGTTGGTGAAAATGAGTATTTTATGGCTTCTGATGCGTCACCAATTATCGAATATACGGATAAGGTAATTTATATGAATGATGAGGAGATAGCTATTATCTCTAAGGCAGGTATTGAACTCAAGAATATTGATAATAGTAGTAAATCTCTAAATATTCAGCAGGTCACTCTTGATATAGAGCAGATTGATAAAAATGGATTTGAGCATTTTATGCTTAAAGAGATTTATGAACAGCCATCCTCGATTACAGATACGTTTAGAGGGCGAATAGCCATGGATCATTCAAAAATGTTTTTGGGTGGAATTGCTGATGTAATGCCTAAGATACTTGCAGCTCGACGTATAATAATTGTTGGGTGTGGAACATCTTGGCATGCAGGTTTGGTTGGTGAGTATTTGTTTGAAGAGTATGCTCGAATTCCGGTTGAGGTGGAGTATGCCTCTGAATTTAGATATAGAAATCCAGTATTATTTCCTGATGACGTTATTATTGCAGTTTCACAAAGTGGCGAAACAGCTGATACTTTGGCCGCAATCAAAGAGGCTAAATTGGTAGGAGCAACCATACTTGGTATTTGCAATGTTGCAGGATCATCAATTCCTCGTGAGACTCACGCAGGAGTATATACGCATGCTGGAATAGAAATAGGTGTAGCATCAACAAAAGCATTTACTTCTCAAGTAACTGTGCTTACGATGATGGCTTTGCTTGTGGGACGTATGAAGAATACAATTTCTCAGGAAGATTATGTTGCTCTTGTTGAGGAGTTAACAACCATACCTGCTAAGATTCAAGAGATTTTAATGAATGATAATTATATAAAATCTATTTCATCGATCTATAAAGATGCTACGAATGCACTATATTTGGGTAGAGGAAATTTGTTCCCAGTGGCTCTAGAAGGTGCTTTAAAATTAAAGGAGATAAGTTATATTCATGCTGAGGGGTATCCTGCAGCTGAGATGAAACATGGGCCAATTGCTCTTATTGATCAAAATATGCCTGTTTTTGTTTTGGCAACTAGGGATAAGTCTTACGAAAAGATTGTAAGTAATATTCAAGAAGTAAAAGCAAGGCACGGACAAGTTATTGCCATTGTCACAAAAGGTGATACTGTAATTAAGAATTTGGCTGATCACGTGATTGAAGTTCCAAATTGCCACGAAGCATTAGCGCCATTATTAACGGTTATCCCGCTACAGATGATCTCTTATCATATCGCAGTAATGCGCGGGTGTAATGTCGATCAGCCCCGAAATTTAGCTAAGTCAGTTACTGTAGAGTAAAGAATTATCAGATAATAAAGAGGCTTGAGTTAAATCAAGCCTCTTGTTTTTCGTTCCCAGTTCCAAGCCGAAAGAAGAGACTCTTCTATCCCAACTTTAGCTTTCCATCCCAATTTTTGAGATGATATTGTTGTGTCGGCCCAAATTTTCTCGATGTCTCCAGCTCTTCGACCTACAATCTTGTAGTTAAGAGGTTCGTGCGTGGCTTTCATGAAACTCTTGATGAGTTGAAGTACTGAAACCCCTTCACCAGTTCCAATATTAAAATATTCGTAGTTCGATTCTTGTTTGTTATTGAGCATGCGTTCAATGGCAACAACATGTGCATCTGCAAGATCCATTACATCAATATAATCTCGTATGGCAGTTCCGTCGGGAGTGTTGTAATCATCACCATAGACCGATAGAACTTCGCGAACACCAACAGCTGTTTGCATTAGATATGGAACTAAGTTATTCGGAATGCCATTTGGTGTTTCACCGATAAGAGCAGAAGGATGAGCTCCAATTGGATTAAAATACCTTAATGCAATGGCTGATATAGATTGAGTGCTTTTGCAGGTATCTCTTAAGATATCTTCGCAGATGGATTTTGTGTTTCCATAAGGTGATTCCGCTGGTTTGCGGGGGGTTGACTCCACCACTGGGAGTTGATCGGGTTGCCCATAAACAGTGCACGATGATGAAAATACGATATTTTTAATACCGTATTTAACCATATTTGAAACTACGTTTAAAAGAGATTCAATATTGTTTTGATAGTATTGAATAGGTTTCTCTACTGATTCTCCTACTGCCTTATGTGCGGCAAAATGAATTATTGCTTTGATATCAGAATTTGATTGAAAAAATTTTTCAGTCTCAACTGAATCAGATAGATCTAAATTGATAGAAAGAGGTTTAGTTTTAGTAATTTCTTCTATATTGGCTATAACTGATGGGTTTGAATTTGCAAAATTATCGACAATTATAGTTTCATATCCAGCTTTTTGTAACTGTACAACTGTATGAGAGCCTATATATCCTGCTCCTCCTGTTACTAGAATTTTCATAACTATTATAATATTTAAAGATCAGCAAATATATAGCTTTATTGTTAAACTCTATTTTTTCACTGGTTGAAATACAAAATAAATATTTTTCAAAAATATCTGATTCGAACGGATAGGAGTGGTAAAAGTTTACTAATTTTGTGGTATGAGTAATTTAGAACAACATATTGCTAGTTTGCTAGTGCAACATAATTGTGTTATCCTGCCTCGTTTTGGCGGGTTAATTGGTAGTTATCAACCTGCTCAGAAGAGTGAGGAGAGTGGTATGATTGCCCCACCTTATAAGGAGATAATATTTAATAGATCCTTATCACATAACGACGGGTTATTAATAAAGAGTTATTCGATAGATTATAATTTGAGTTATGTGGAAGCAGAGCGGCAAGTTGTTGCACTTATTGATTCTTTACAATCGCGAATTGCGAAGGGAGAGAGTGTAGTTTTTGGTGAAATTGGAGTTTTTAGAATGGATGGCGAAGGAAACATCTATTTTAAGCAATCTGACACACTTAATTTGTTAGACAGGTCATTTGGTTTTGAGGCCATACAAATGGTTCCGTTGTCTGTGGGTGCAATGGGCGGTTTTAATAGAACTTCGAAAAGCAAGATATTTGTAAAGTTAGTCTCAAATCGTCGTGTAACCTCAGGAATTGCAGCCTCAATTGCCCTATTTCTCTTTTCAACAAATGTTGCAATTAAGGAGCTTGAGAATTATAATTATGGTTCCCTTTTTAGTAAAAGTGGCACTAATGAGGTAGTTGCTCAGTTGAGCACGCAAAATGACAACTCTCTTATTGTAGAGCCGATATCTCCTGCTGTAACTGAGAAGAAAGAAGAACCTAAGGTTGCAGCAGTTGTTTCTGTTGCAGAACGTCAATACCATTTAATTGCCGCTAGTGTGACCTCTAGTGTGGAGGCAGAAGAAGTAGTACAAAGGTTAAGATTAAAAGGAAAGACTAATGCGCAAGTCGTTAAGGCTGATGGAAGGTATCGAATATCCGTAGAACAATTTGAGAGTAAAGACTTAGCCCTAGTTTCGATGAAAAGCTATCGCAAGAATGAACAGTTTAAAAATGTTTGGGTTTATAGAGATAAATAGTTTATGCTTTGATATAAAATAAGAAATGCACCCCAAGAGGTGCATTTCTTATTTTAGGGCATTTAGATTTTCCATTTTCTTCAGAACTTCGCGAATAGATGGGTAGGTGTTCTTTAATATATCTTCAAGATCATCTTTTTCAACCCATTTAGCGATGGCAATATCTTCGGATGTTTGAGGTGTAGGTGTTTCATCTCCCTCATAAAACATTTTGTACCAAAAAGTCTCTTTAATAATCATTTCACCTTTGTGTTGATAGGTATGAAATGTTGAGCATATTGGCGTTTGAATGGCGGGCTCTTCAATTCCACACTCCTCTTCGACCTCTCTAATAGCGGCAGCAGCTAAATGCTCATCTTTTTCAACCTTTCCTTTTGGTAAATCCCAGCATCCCAAGCGGTGAATTAACAGATATTGAGCATCACTGTTCTCTACCAATCCTCCAGCTGCTTGAATGTATTTATAGTGCTTTTTAAATCGTCTTAAAAGCTCGTTTAGCGAATCTTCGAGGCAAATAGAGGCGCTCTGTATTGTGGCGTCGTCATTGAATCTATTGACAAAATTTTTGAACTCCTGTTCCGATGGATTAAGGCATTGGGTTGAGCTATTCAAAAAAAATGTATCTGATGCGGACTCTGTAAGAAAAAGAGTTCGATCGTTAAAAAAAACTTTATAACTTTGTGCCATGAAAAATGTATCTGAAACGGTTGCTAGTCAACTATTACAAATTAAAGCAATAAAATTACAACCTGCAAATCCATTTACATGGGCGTCGGGTTGGATTTCACCAATTTATTGCGATAATCGCAAGACACTTGCGTTTCCTGAAGTTAGAAATTATATTAAGGATAGCTTTGCTCAATTAGTTCGAGAGATGTACCCACAGGCCGATGTTATTGCTGGGGTTGCTACTGGAGCTATAGCCCAAGGAGCATTAGTCGCCGATGTCCTGAATAAACCATTCGTCTATGTTCGCTCGGCACCTAAAGGTCATGGGTTAGAGAACTTAATAGAGGGTGATTTACCAAAGGGGTCTAAAGTAGTTGTTATAGAGGATCTAATCTCAACTGGAGGAAGTAGTTTGAAGGCGGTTGAGGCTATACGTAATCATGGATGTGAGGTGTTAGGCATGTTAGCCATTTTTACCTATAATTTTAAGACTGCACAAGATAATTTTGAGGCTGCTGATGTGAAGTTAACGACCTTAAGTGATTATAACAAACTAATAGAGATGGCTGCTTCAAACGGTGGTGTTTCGAAAGAGGAGATTGCTGCATTAGGGCAGTGGCGTGTTGATCCAGCAAATTGGAAAGGTCTTTAATAATATAAGTTGAGAATCGAATCTGATGGTTAAATTTGAGAGTGGTATTAAGCCAGTTAATGCTTCGGTAGATCGTGTGCATCTTTTTTTGACAGATTTTGCGAACTATGAAGCACTAATTCCTAAAGAGAAGATTACCAATTGGAAATGTGATGTGCAAACATGTAGTTTTACAATTTCGGGCATTGGAGAAGTAGGGTTGAAAATTGCTGAAACTTCGCCTAATAGTTTTATTAAGTATATATCAAATGGTCGTGTGCCGTTTAATTTTTATCTAACAGCTTTTCAGGAACCTGTTTCAGAAAGTAATTCAACATTAAAGTTAGTTGTAGATGCCGATTTGAATCCAATGATGAAGATGATTGCTTCACCCCATTTGGAGAAATTTATCGATATATTGGCCGAATCTTTTGCAAATTATCCATATTGAGTTTACTCTGAACTTTTGGCATTTATGGGTGTTTAATAGTAAAAGATACCATTTATGCGTGATATTGAAACAAGAGAGGATTTAGAATTTTTGATATTAGAGTTTTATAAAAAGGTGAGAGCGGATGAGCTTCTAGGCGTTTTTTTTAACTCTACCTTTACAACAGAAGAGGCTTGGAATCATCATTACCCCATATTGATTGATTTTTGGGAGCAGAATTTATTTGATAAGCAGATTTTTCAGGGTAATCCAACAATGGCGCATCATGGTGTTGATAAGCGCTTTAGTTTTGCTATTGGGAAGGAACACTTTGATAGATGGGTTGAACTGTGGATTGAAAATATAGATACCCATTTTTCAGGGGTAAAGGTTGAACTCTCCAAGACAAAATTAAGTAGATTACGGGTTGGAATGTACGAGAAGGTGCTTAAAACGCGCGCTCAATTAGGGAAGCAAGATCTGCCATCTTATTCTATTTTAGGCGCAACCAATAAAGATCGGAAGATAAAGTAACTTAACCTATAAATTTACTAATTGCCTTTTTTAATTCGCATAAATTTATGGGTTTTGGAAGGTAATCGTCAAAAACAATTCCATTAAGTTTACTCTTTTCGTCGTCTGAAAGTTTGTCTGTTTGACCAATAATAAACAGATCAGGTCGGAATGTTTTGATTTGCTGAGCAGAGGTGCAACCATCGAGATCGGGCATTTCAATATTCATAATAACCAAATCGATTGAAGATTGATTGCGACATTTATCAATGGCCTCAATACCATTTTTTACATGAATAATTTTAGGAAGATAGGAGCTAAGAGAACTGACTAATTGTGAATAGTGTTGCATATTATTCTCGGCAATTAAGATCGTTTTATTTGCAAGATTTATCTCTTTGTTTTTTAACGAATCGTAATTATTTTCACTAGTATAATTGATAGGGATAGAGAACCTTATGGTGGTTCCAAGATTGACAGTTGATTTTAAGCCAATTTTTCCGCCCATAAGCTCAATGTAAGCCTTTGCTATAGATAATCCAATTCCAGGACCTCCAAATGTTCTGATGGCGCCTCCTTCAGCTTGTCTGAACGGTTCAAAAACTTTTGTTTGCATCTCTTTTGAAATACCAATTCCTGTGTCGGAGACCGAAAATTCGATAAAATCGGGATTTGGTTGAGTGCATTCAACAGATACCTCACCTTTGTAGGTGAATTTTAGTGCATTATCTATTAGATGAGAGAGAGTTCGCTTAAGTTTATAGGTGTCCGTGTGAAGAACTAATAAATTGTCGATTTTAGAGGATATGCTAAATTTAATATCTTTATTGTCGGCAATTTGTTTGAATGCTTTACTTTTTTCCTCAAGAACATCTTTTAGAGCCATTTTGTCAATCACGAGTTTTAGTTGGTTTGATTGAACGTGCGAAATATCTATGATATTTGTAATAATGTCGAGTAGCTTATTGCATGAATCTTCAATAATTCCACGGTACATTTCACGTTTTTCTTGGCTATCGCGTTCTTGGATTAGGAAGTTTGAGAACCCTAATATTGCGTTCATTGGAGTTCTTAACTCGTGTGAAATATTGTTTAGGAAGGCCGTTTTAAGATTATCTCCCTCTTCGGCTTTCTCCTTTGCAGCAACAAGTTCAATTTCGACTCTTTTGCGCTCAGAGATATCTCTTACCGTTGAGATAAGCCCCACTTCATAACCGTCTGTCCCCGTTAACGGAGAGATGGTGAATGATACCCAGCAATTCTTTTTAGAGTTGCTTACTACAAATGGAAAATCGAGTTCAATAAGTGGTTGATCTCCTTGAAGAACAATTTTTAGAAGCTCCGGAATTCCTAGATCTATTAGGAATGGAAAGAAGGTTTCTAATTGTTGACCTTTAATGTCGGAAGCTTTAATCTCTGTGAGGTTTTCGAGGAATGGATTCCAAGATTGAATTTCAAGGTTATTATTAAATACGATGATACCTTCATTAACATTTTCGATAATCTGGCTGTTTCGGAGATTTGATTCGGCAAGCTCCTTTTCTGTGTCGAGAAGCTTGCGTTCAATAGATAGCTCTTTACCTATTTTTGACAGGATTAATCCTATCATCTCTAAATAGTTAAAATCTTTGATGATATAGTCTCTTGCTCCTAATTTCATCATTTCCACAGCAATTTTCTCATCTCCTTGACCTGTAGCGACAATGAAAGGAGGAATATTTTTGCCGCTATTAAAAAGGTCAATAATAAACTCATAGCCGTTCATGTCTGGAAGACTATAATCAAGAAGTATTAAAAATGGTGTGTTTTCATTAAGCCAATTGAGCGCTTTTTGAGCATCGGTAACCCCTTTGGAGGAGTATCCCAGTTCTTGAATTCGCTCTGTTAGCAGCTCAAGAATTCCTGGATCGTCTTCGATAATTAGAATTGTATTATTTAAGGTATCCATGATTCAGGTGTTTTAAACTTTCACTATTTGTATAAGAAGTCCAATGCGCCTTAATGTTTCGGCGAATTTCATAAAATCGATAGGTTTGGTGATGTATAAGTTACATCCATATTGGTAGCAAGCTTCCACCTCTTTAGGGTCGTCGGTTGTTGTGAGCATTATGACAGGGATGGTTTTAAGCAGATCATGGGCTTTTATTTTTTTCAAAACCTCAACGCCATCCATCTTGGGCATATTAATATCTAATAGAAGAAGAAAGTTGTTGTCTGCAAACGTCTGGTTATTAAGAAAGTTCCAAACATCAAGTCCATTTGAAAATCTGGTTATCTCATTACTGACCCCCACATCCCTAAGTCCCTCTAGAATTAAGTCGGCATGCCCATCGTCATCTTCGGCAATTAATATGGTAAGATCTTTATATTTTGTTGTCATATAATAAATATAGTTAATTATTCTGAAAAAATAGTCTTTGGAAGTTCAATAAAAAAAGTAGATCCCTTTCCAACGGTTGATTCTACCCAAGCTTTGCCTTTATGCTTATCAACAATTCGTTTTACGAGACTTAGTCCAAGGCCTTCGCCAACAAGTTGATTATCAACTCTAAAGAATACATCCCAAATCTTGGTTAGGTGTCTTGGTTCAATTCCGATTCCATTATCAGAGATTGCATAAATAACTTTATTATATTTTGTTTTAGCAGTGATGGTAATTTCGAGATTTCGAGATTCGTCTCTATATTTTATGGCATTGGTTAAAATATTCGAGAATAGTTGATTTAAAAGATGATAATCTCCAAAGCAATTTGGCAACTCATCTACTAAAACTTTAGCTCCAATTTCGGTTAGTTGAAAGTTTAGAGAGGCGATAATGGTATCGATTATTTGTTTCATCGAAACCTCGTTAATGGTCATTTTTAGTCGTCCTGCTCTCGAAATTTGAAGCAGTCCGTTTATCAAGGAGTCCATCTTTGTAATATTGGTAAGGATGTATTCTAGAGATTTTGGTATAGACTCATCGGTGATTTTTGAAATTTCGTCTCTTTTGGCCGTATCTAACTCACATAAAGCAGCAATCTCTTTTATGGCCGAGGTTTGTTTTTGTAACCTGAGGCTAAATCCTTGTATGTTAACTAAAGGAGTTCTTAAGTCGTGAGAAGTGATGTATAGATAATTCTCAAGCTCTTTGTTTTTTTCAATAATGGTTTCTTGAACCAATTTAAGTGAGGTGATGTCTGTTGATATGGTTGCAAAACTATTTTTGTGTGGAGAGACAGCCGAAACCATAAAGTGTCTGTCGAGCTTTGGATCATAGATTTGATAATCAAATGGTTCTCCAGTGATGGCAACATTTACTAGATCTTTGAAGTATGGTAAGTTGCTATTTTGGAATATCTCCGATCCTTTTCGATTAATAACATCTTCTCTAGAGATTCCCATAATATCAGTAAATGCTTTATTGCAATCTCTTATTTGATAATCTATGGGCTCATTATTCGCATCAAATAGTAGCTCGTTAAGAAGAACCATTTCAGTCATTGAGCTAAAAAGTGTGCGTAGTTTTCTCTCACTTTCATTGAGTGCTTCGGTAGCTTTTTGGCTAACCATTTCAGCCGAGATTCGGTCCACAAAGATGTTGAAGAAGGAGGTTAAGTTGTCTGTTTCTACAATGGGTTTTGTGTTTAATCCAACCAAAATTCCAATGACATGATCGCTTTTGTCTTTAATAGGAATGCCAACATACCCTTCAATGTCCATTATTTTAAGAAGGTCATCTTTAGGGAACTTCTCTTGCACGCTCTCGAGGAAGTGACAAATGTTGCTATCTGAGACAATTGCGCAAGGGGTGTTGCTCAAATTGTACTGCATAGCTCCCATTGGCGCTCCTAGGGCGCATCCTCCCAGCACATTTACTTCATTGGTTTTGTGTATTATTTGTCCAACAAAGACATAATCGAGATTTAGAAGAGAGGAGATGTGGCTACAAACAGCCTCGTAGAAAGGTTTTCCTGAGAGAGATGCATAATTTGTAGCTAAACTCTTTAATGCAATTTCAGCTTTTTTCCGTTGTGTAATATTTGTGATGATACCATTGTAAATAACCTCCTCTTTTTCAATTTTAGGATGCGATACAATTTGTATCCAAACAGTTCCGTTAGTTGTAACGATGCGGCCTTCAAAATTCAATTCGCTCCTTTCTAAAATAGTTTTCTCGCTCGATTTTATATAGGCTTCTTTGTCGTCGGGATGTAATAATTGAGTAAAAACTTCGTCAAAATTAAAGATGTCGATTTTAATACCAATGACCTCTTCAATTTTTGGACTTATATAGTAATATCCCTTTGTTTTATCGTCACGTACGAAGAGTTGGAAAATAATTCCTGGAACATTGGCGGCCATCTCCATAAAACGTGACTCACTTTCTCGAATAATCTCTTCGGCCAATTTCCTGTCTGTAATATCTTCAATAACACCATCGTAGGCGATTAGGTTTTGTTCTGAGTCGTATTTGAAGATGATAGAATTACTAATCCAACGAATTTGTCCGTTTTTGCATTTTATTCGATGTTCAAAAGGAGATATTAATTTGCCTTGTATGGCTTTAAGCGTTTTTTCAATTACGTTATCTCTATCCTGTTCTACAACCATTTCAAACCAAAGATTTGGATTTGAAACAAACTCTTCAGGAGTATAACCAGTGATGGCAAGGCATGTTTCATTGTGCTTTGTTTCAATGGGTTTCCCATTTTGAATTGTCACGGTATAAACATAATCTGTTACTCCTGCTAGAATACGCTTGTATCTATCTTCGCTTTCAATAAGTCTGTTTTCGGCATTTTTACGCTCGGTAATATTCGTGATGATGCCATTGTACCTTGTTTCATCTTCAAAGAGAGATGGTCGAGAGTTTACTTCAACCCATTGCACTCCTCTAGGGGTTAGAACACGACCTTCAAAATGAAATGTTGCCTGACGAAGGTAAGCGTCGCTCATCTCAAACACAAATCGTTCTCTATCATCAGGATGAATAATTTGTTCAAGATTCATCTCGGTCCAATGACTTACATTGTTTTGTAGAGCGAGAATCTCTTCTGCTTTTGGGCTGATATAATGAAATCCACGAACACCGCTATGTGTAATGTAATATTGATAGATAATGCCCGGAGAGTTCATGACCATGTCGGAGAACATGTCGTTACTATCTTTCAGGCGTTTTTCAGCTTCAACGCGGGCTGTGATATCTCTTAGTGAGGAGTGTATTTCGCATCGATTATTTGAATTAGGGATCTCAACAATTTTATTGAAGACTTCAAACCAGCGATAGATCTCATTTTGACTCTCTAATCGAATATTAAAGGATGATGATTCTTGAGCCGTTTTTGGCCAGAATGCATGTTTCGAATCGCTTGGATGAATTAATTCATAAATTGATTTTCCGATCAGATCATCAGGTTGGTATCCCAAAAGCGTTTTGCATGCTGGGGAGACATATAAAAGAGTGTTATCTAAAGATTGTCTAAGAATGATGTCGGAGGAGTTTTCGGCTAAGAGGCGGAACATGATCTCACTTTTTAGAAGCTCCTCTTTTGCGAAAAATTCAAGCGAGCTGTAGTGAAATATCGCACGAGAAACAATAATACCACTCAGTAAAATAAGAAGAAACGAGAGTACGATTAATGGATTTTGAAGTGGATTAAAGTCTTGAAATAGCGCAATGTCGAGGCCAACAAAAATGAGCCAAATTGTAATGGCAACGATGTTCGTATAGAGCAATATTTTTTGATTTTGCTTGTATGCTCTTATTTCTTTCAGTCCAAGGAGTTTTCTGATAATAGGAACTTTTAAGGAGGTTTCGGCAATAATTGTTAGAAAAATGATGGTGATAACATCTTTAAAAAGAATAGAGTTAATTACCTCTTGTGGAAATATGTTTATGGTTTGTGATGTCCAGAAGGCTGGGTTTAATTTGAGCAGAAGGTTTAAAAATAATTTCTCTTGAATGAGAATGGTTATTGATGAGATTGCGATGGAGTAGATGAGTCGCCTAACAAGTGAAGATTCTATTTTAGTGGCTTTAGGATGATAGAGGAGGCCAACATTATAGAATATTGCCGTGTACATGAGAGCGTTTCCAATATTGGCATATCCATCTTCTGGCCATAAAAGAAAAGGGGACAGGGCTGCACCCGAGAGGGAGCAAATAATGGCATACCTCCATCCAAAGCCAATACTTAAAATCATTGGAAGAAGTAGTGACC
>JAGPHP010000172.1 GCA_018055415.1 Breznakibacter sp.
TAAGAGCAAAGATTGAAAACATCACAATAAGTTTCTTTTTACATATTCCATTTCCATCTTATGAAATCTTTAGATTGCTTCCTAGGGGTTGGCGTGAGTCAATAATCAAGGGTTTATTGGGATCTGATTTGGTTGGTTTTCATACACATGATTATACTCAACATTTTTTGAAATCCGTTAAAAGAACAGTAGGATATGAGTTTAATCAAAGCATTGTTTATACGCCTAACAAACTTGTAAAAGCAGATGCATTTCCCATCGGTATTGATTACGATAAATTTAATGGGGCTTGCAACAATGAAGAGGTGTTGCTCGAAAAGATTAGGATAAAGAGTGTAATTGTAGATTCAAAACTAATTTTCTCAGTTGATAGACTTGACTACTCAAAAGGGCTTTTACTCAAATTACGAGGATATGAGCGTTTCCTTGAAACATATCCAGAATGGCACTCAAAAGTTATATTTAATATGGTGGTTGTGCCTTCTCGAGACCTTATTGCTCAGTATAAAGAGATGAAAAAGGAGATAGAATATACGGTAGGCCGTATTAATGGGAAATATAGTTCCTTGGATTGGCGTCCAATTGTTTATCAATATAAGTCATTGTCTTTTAATCAACTGGTTGCGTTGTATGATATGAGCGATGTGGGATTAATAACTCCCATGCGTGATGGAATGAATCTGGTTGCTAAAGAGTATATTGCTTGTCAGGTAGAAAATAAAGGTGTACTTATTTTAAGTGAATTAGCTGGTGCAGCTGCTGAATTAAATGAAGCGATTCTGATAAATCCTGTTGATTTATCGGAGATGTCTGTAGCGATCAGACATGCTCTTGAGATGCCTAAAAATGAAAAATTATTAAGGCTTAGTCGAATGCAGACAAGAATCTCTAGTTATAATGTATTTACTTGGGCCAAAGATATTTTTAAAGAGACATTTGATATCAAACTTGAACAAGAGAAGATGAATGTGAGGTTTATAAACAAAGATTTAGCTATGCAAGTTAGTCGTCATTATAAACTAGCCAAAAAGCGAATCATTTTTCTCGATTATGATGGTACATTGGTTCCTTTCTCGAAATTCCCAGAATTAGCAATAATCGATGCAAAAACCTTAGATATAGTTAAGGCTTTAGCTGCTGATCGAAAAAATCAAGTTGTTATTATTAGCGGGCGAGATACTGATTTTTTAGCAAGGCAATTTGATAATGTAAATGTAACACTCGTTGCTGAACATGGCTATTTTATTAGGCGTGTGGGCGAAGATTGGGTGTCTACGACACATACAGATGGAAATTGGAAAGAGAGCGTAATGCCAATATTAGAGGAGTATGTTAGGCGTTGTAATGGAACTTTTATTGAAGAGAAACATGGGAGTATTGCTTGGCATTTTCGTAACGCAGAGTCAGATTTTGCTCTTCAAAGGTTACATGAACTGCGTGATGATTTAGCCGAGATAATTCGACATAAAACAGATTTTGAAATTCTTGAAGGTAATAAAGTTTTGGAGGTGAAAAGTGGCAAATATGATAAGGGGAAAGCTGCTTCGGGTATTATTGGAGATACAAAGTTCGACTTTATTCTTGCAGCCGGCGATGATAAAACCGATGAGTTCTTATTTAAGGCAATGCCTAAATCTGCGACAACAATTAAAATTGGAATTACTCCATCAGTAGCCCGATATAATATACTAGATCACTCACAATTGTTGAATTTTTTGAGAATTCTTATTGAATTGTGATGTTGATTTCAATGTGCTGTTGAGTTTAACCTCCAAAAACCAAAAGAGCCACCCCAAATGGAGCAGCTCTCTTGAAACTATTGAAGGTAAAATCTTATTGTGCCTCAAGTTTTTTAGACTCGCGTTTGCGATCGTTTTCATCGAGGAATATTTTACGTAAGCGAATAGATTGTGGTGTAAGTTCCACATATTCATCACCTTGAATATACTCTAAAGCCTCTTCTAAACTAAATGTTATAGGAGTTACAATGCGCACTTTATCATCAGAACCCGACGCACGCATATTGGTAAGTTTTTTCGACTTAGTAACATTGATACATAAATCGCCATCGCGGTTATTTTCACCAATTACCTGACCCATGTAAACCTCTTCTTGCGGAGAGATGAAGAATTTTCCACGATCTTGAAGTTTATCAATAGCATAAGCAAAGGCAGTTCCACTCTCCATACAGATTAACGAACCGTTGATACGCTTAACGATTGGGCCTTTCCAAGGTTGATACTCGATAAAACGGTGCGCCATAATAGCTTCACCTGCTGTAGCTGTTAACAAACTGTTACGAAGACCGATAATACCACGTGATGGAATGACAAATTCTAAGTGAGAACGCTCGCCTTTTTGCTCCATTGAACGGAGCTCGCCTTTACGTTGGCTAACTTGTTCAATTGCACGTCCGGCCATCTCTTCAGGTAGGTCGATCGTTAGCTCTTCAACTGGCTCACATTTTTCACCATTAATCTCTTTGATGATAACGCGAGGCTGTCCAACTTGAATTTCGTATCCTTCACGACGCATCGTTTCAAGTAATACCGACAAGTGAAGTACACCACGTCCGTAAACGTTCCATGAATCTGCACTATCTGTCTCTTCAACGCGAAGTGCTAAGTTTTTCTCAAGCTCTTTATCTAAACGATCTTTGATGTGACGTGAAGTAACTAATTTACCCTCTTTACCATAGAATGGCGAAGTGTTGATGGTAAATAACATACTCATAGTTGGTTCGTCAATGGCAATAGTATCCATTGGTTCTGGATTTTCGATATCGGTAACAGTGTCGCCAATTTCAAATCCTTCAACACCAACAAGGGCACAAATTTCACCACAAGTAGCAACATCTACTTTAACCTTACCAAGTCCGTCGAATACGTTAATCTCTTTGATACGTACTTTTTTCATTACACCTTCGCGGTTAACTAAAGCTACGTCTTGGTTGGTGCGAATCTCACCTTTATAAACACGTCCTACAGCAATTCTGCCAAGGTAAGCGCTATATTCAAGAGAGGTAATTAACATTTGAGGAGTTCCTGTCTTATAGACAGGAGCTGGAATATGTTCAATAATAGCATCAAGCGCTGCACCAATATTATCAGTTGGAACTTTATAATCGTCTGACATCCAACCTTGTTTTGCCGAACCATAAACGGTGTGGAAATCAAGCTGATGTTCAGTAGCACCAAGGCTAAACATAAGATCAAATACCTTTTCGTGAACCTCATCAGGCTTGCAGTTTGGTTTGTCCACCTTATTGATAACCACAATAGGCTTAAGACCAAGGTCTAGTGCTTTCTGTAACACAAAACGTGTTTGAGGCATTGGGCCTTCGAAAGCATCTACTAAAAGAAGTACGCCATCGGCCATGTTAAGGACGCGTTCAACTTCACCACCAAAGTCACTGTGACCCGGAGTATCGATAATGTTGATTTTTACACCTTTCCACATCACCGAGCAGTTTTTAGAGACGATAGTAATACCGCGCTCGCGCTCAAGGTCATTGCTGTCCATGATGAGCTCACCAACTTTTTGGTGCTCTTTAAACAATTTTCCAGCCATTAAAAGCTTATCCACCATGGTTGTTTTACCGTGGTCAACGTGGGCTATAATGGCAACGTTTCTAATATCTTGCATAGTCTTCAAAAATGAGGTGCAAAGGTAGAGCTATTTATCCGATATAAAAAGCGTTATCTTTTAAAAAAAACAATACCCTCTTAATTTGCTATGGGTTGATTATCAGGATTTAAAGAATTTTAACTAATATTTATGTATTATGGGTTAATTTTAAGTGCAATGAATGTGGAACGATCCCTTTGGATATAAATTAACAATTAGTTACTTTTGACAATAGCCGATTATTTAATTTTGCCACTACATTTATTTAATTGCAAATCAAAAATTTATACGCTTTTTTATGAAACACTCAATCCTTTATCTACTTATTACCCTTTTATTACCCATTGGCAGTTTTGCACAAAGCGGCCTAATTACCAACACGCCCAATAGGAGTACCACTTCGCTTAATGGCAAGTGGCATTATATAATAGATCCGTATGAAAATGGCTATTACAACTATCGTTTACTACCTTTTGATGAGGATAAAAACCCACAAACCGATGCGGCCTATTATACCAATAAAGTATCCATCGATGGGAGAGAACGCGTGGAGTACAATTTTGGAAAATCGGCAACAATGAATGTGCCGGGTGATTGGAACTCACAACTCGAAGAGCTTAAATAGTACGAAGGCACGGTGTGGTATCAGAAGAGTTTTGATTACAATTTAGCTGCAAATAAACGATTGTTTATCTATTTTGGGGCGGTTAATTATGAGGCCAATGTTTATTTAAATGGTGTAAAACTTGGCAAACATGTAGGTGGATTTACCCCATTTAACTATGAAATAACCAGTTTGGTAAAGGCAAAAGATAACTTTATTGTCGTTAAGGTTGATAATAAGCGAAAGCCAGAAGCGGTGCCAACTGTTAATACCGATTGGTGGAACTATGGCGGAATCACGCGCGATGTGCTGCTTGTTGAGGAGTCTGAAAATTTTGTTATCGACTACTCACTTCAACTCGATAAAGGGAGCAATAGTACATTAAAAGGTTTTGTGAAGATAGATGGGACAAATTTGGCTCAAACAGTTACTCTTTCTATTCCAGAACTAAAGATAAATCAACAAATTAAAACAAATGACGCAGGTATTGGTGAGTTTACGATTAAGCCAAAAAATATTGAATTATGGTCGGTTTTAAAACCAAAGCGATACGATGTGACTATTAGCTGCAACGGCTCAATTATGAACGATAAGATAGGATTTCGAACCATTGAGACCAAGGGATCTGATGTGCTGCTTAACGGCAAACCACTGTTTTTACGTGGAATTTGTATTCACGAAGAGATTCCTCAGCGCCAAGGAAGAGCCTACTCAGAG
>JAGPHP010000173.1 GCA_018055415.1 Breznakibacter sp.
TTTTGCTAACCGATGGGGTTAACAATAAAGGGGAGGTAGCTCCTTTGAAAGCGGCCGAGTTTGCCAAAAAGTTTGGCGTAAGAGTTTACACCATTGGCGTTGGAACCATTGGTATGGCGCCTTATCCTATGGAGACAAACTTTGGAGTTCAGCTTCAAAATATGGAGGTTAAGATTGACGAGCCAATGCTTAAGGAGATTGCCAAAATTACCGATGGAAAGTACTTTAGAGCTACTAATAAGAGCAAACTTGCCGAGATATATCGTGAGATCGACTCGATGGAGAAGACCCGTATTGAGGAGCGTGAGTTCTCAAAACGTGCCGAAGAGTACCATATCTTTGCCATTTTTGCTACGCTCTTTTTGTTACTCGAGCTGGCTCTTAGAAATACCATTTTACGTCATTTACCGTAGTTAAATTTTAATACTCGAAGGAAATGTTCAGATTTGCACATCCCGAATATCTATATTTACTTGTATTAGTGCCTCTTTTGGTGGTTCTAAACATCTATATGGCTGCTCGCAGGCGAAAGTCGCTTGAGCGATTTGGCCAAATGGAGACTATCTCGCAACTTATGCCCGATGTCTCTTTTGTGCGACCAATTGTTAAGTTCTATTTTTTGCTTACCTCTTTTGCCATCATCATCTTTGCATTGGCCGGGCCACAGTTTGGAAGTAAACTTGAAACGGTTAAACGCAAGGGGATTGAGCTTGTTATAGCGCTTGATGTATCTAATAGTATGAATGCTGCGGATATTGAGCCTACACGCTTAGAACGTGCCAAACAGGGCATCTCCCGCTTAGTTGATAGGCTTGAAGGTGATAGAGTGGGGGTTGTAATTTTTGCGGGTCAGGCTTATACACAGCTGCCAATAACGGCCGATGCTTCGGCAGCCAAAATGTTTGTGAGTAACATTACCACGGGTTCGGTACCTTCGCAGGGAACCGATATCTCAGCTGCAATTAAACTCTCCATGAAGTCGTTTTCAAAGAAAGAGGGAATAAATCGCGCTATCATCGTGGTTACAGATGGTGAAGATCATGAAGCAGCTGCGGTTGAAGCGGCTAAAGAGGCGGTAGCCAATGGCGTTCGTGTTATTACCGTGGGAATGGGTTTGCCTAAGGGGTCGCCTATTCGCATTCCGGGCGGTGGCGAAACCGACTTTATGAAAGATAGAGAGGGCAATGTGGTTATCACTAAGTTAAACGAGTCTATGTTGCAAGAGATTGCAGCAGCCGGTTCGGGCGTATATATCCCTGCCAATAATTTACGTAATGGTATCGAGAATCTTTTGGATACACTTTCTAAGTTAGAGAAATCGGAGATGGAGTCGAAAGTCTATTCAGAGTACGATGAACAGTTTCAATATCTGGCAGCCATTGTATTGCTTTTGCTTATTATTGATGCCACCATCTTAGAGCGAAAAAATAGATTTCTTAAGCATATTAAACTTTTTGATTCAACTAAAGAGGTAAAATAAAACTATTATGAAAAAGATATTTTTAACTCTATTGTTTGCATTTTTCTCTTTTCTAGCACTTTATGCTCAGAAAGAGAGAAGCTATATTCGAAAAGGAGCAAAGGAGTTCGATGATAAAAAATATGTAGAGTCTGAGGCTCAATTTAAAAAGGCGTTAGAGGCTAACAGCAACTCCTTTGAGGCGCAGTTTAATATGGCCGATGCTCTTTATAAACAAGAGAAATATGATGAGGCGCTAAAATCGTTTGAGGCTTTGGCTGCCAAGGAGACCGATAAGCAACGTTTAGCGCTTATTAACCACAATATTGGCAATTGTCATCTTACAAAAAAGGAGATTGATAAGGCTATTTCGTCGTACAAATCGGCTTTAAAAAATAATCCGCTCGATAACGAAACGCGTTATAACCTTATTGCAGCTCAAAAGATGAAGGATGAGCAGCAGAAGCAACAACAACAGCAACAGCAACAACAGCAACAACAAGAGCAGCAGCAAGATAAGCAAGAGCAACAGCAAGATCAACAACAGATGGATAAGCAGGATGTTGAGCGAATTTTACAAGCGATGGAGCAAGACGAAAAGGATATTCAAGAGAAGATGAAGCGTGCTCGTGGCAAGGTAAAACAGAATGAGAAAAATTGGTAAACGTGTAGTTGTAGATAAATTACTTTTTTTATTCGTAGATTCACAGCTATCTTTGCACACATATTTTTGATATTTTATGAAGAGGATACTATTACTTTCATTTATACTGTCGGTTTTTACAAGTTGGATTTCGGCTGGACAGGTTGAGTTTCGTGCCAATGCTCCACGACAGGTGCTTGTAAACGATAAGTTTCAAATTGTTTATACGCTTAATACCGAAGGAAGCGATATTACGATGCCTGCCATGACTGATTTTGCAATTTTGATGGGGCCATCAACTTCACAAAGTTCAAGTATTCAGATTATTAATGGGCAGATGAGCCGTTCGGTTCAGTTTGGATTCACCTATATCTTAAAGGCCTCAAAAGAGGGAACTTTTACAATTCCGCCAGCAACGGTGGTCGTAAATGGCAATACTATTCAATCGAACTCCGTTCAAATACAAGTACTTAAAAACCAAGGAGCTAGTCAGTCGTCTGCAGCTGGCGGGGGTGAGAGTGAGATTGTGGAGTCGGGTAGTGCTTTTAATGATGAGGATGTTATAGTAAAGACTTATCTATCAAAAAGTTCTGTATATCAGGGCGAGGCTGTAGTAGCAACTACAAAAATATACACTCGTATTGGTTTAGATGGAATCTCAGATGTAAAACAGGCTGAAAATCGTGATTTCTTAGCTCAGGAGATTGGCTCAAAGGATAATAATAATTGGGGGTATGAGAATATAAATGGGAAATCGTATCGAGTAAATACGTTTGATCAGCGCCTGTTGATTCCTCAAAAATCGGGTCGCTTAACCGTTGATCCTACTGAACTTGAGTTTTTAGTTCGTCAGCGTGTAACACGTCAATCTAACAGTATCTTTGATGATTTCTTTGATGGTGGTACTCGTACTGTTAAAAAGAGAGTTAAGTCTGCCCCTATCTCAATAAATGTGAAACCGCTTCCAAGTGGAGCTCCATCTTCATTCTCGGGCATTACGGGTGAATTAAACATCGATGCTTCGGTGTCTAAAACCGATGCCAAAACAAACGATGGGATAACCTATAAGATTACTCTTAATGGATCGGGCAATCATAAGTTTGCCGATGCTCCTAAAATTAAGTTCCCTGCCGATTTTGAGTCGTACGAGCCAAAGGTGACTACCAATATCGTTAATTCGGCAGCAGGAATGAAGGGAACAAAGGTTTTCGAATATCTTTTGATTCCTCGTCACGCTGGGAACTTTACAATACCGTCGGTTGAGTTTAGTTACTTTAATCCACAAAACGGACAGTACAAAACGATTACTGCGCCTGGTATTCCTATCAATGTTGAGAAAGGAGTGGGCGATGATACTCAATCGGTTACAGCAAATCGTATTACAAGCAAAGAGGATCTGAAATTTATTGGTCAGGATATTCGTTTTATCAAACAGACAACCTCGCCGCTAAAATCAGGTAATAGTTTCCTATTGGGCTCTTTTACCTTTGTTTTCTCTTATTTAGTGGCACTTTTGCTCCTTGTTGGTGCATATATCTACTTGAAAAAGAGAGCGCACGAGTCTGAAAATGTTCATTTGGTTAAGAAGAGCAAAGCAAATAAAGTAGCCGTTAAACGTTTGAAAACGGCGGCCCATTTCCTACAAACTAAAGAAAAAGAGAAGTTTTACGATGAGGTGCTTAAAGCACTTTGGGGCTATTTGGGCGATAAATTGAATTTACCACTCTCTACACTATCAAAAGATAATGCCTCGGCGATACTACTTCAACATGGGGCATCGCAAGAGCTTGTAAATAGTTTTATGACTATCCTCGATACCTGTGAATTTGCGCGTTATGCGCCTGGAAGCGGTAGCGAAGAGATGGATAGACTATATGCCGATACGCTTGAAACCATTGGGCAGATTGAGAGTAAAGTAAAGTAGTTTGCATGATTGGTGATTTTAAATTGATAAGTTTTTGATTATGAGATATATAATTGTTGTTTTACTCGGAGTTTTGTTAACTGTTTCATCGGCATTTGGTCAGGATGTTCGTTTTACAAAAGCAAACTCATTGTATCAGGATGGAAAGTTTGCCGATGCCAAAAGCGCCTATTTAGAGATTCTGAATAGTGGAGTTCAGAGCCCAGAGTTACTATTTAATTTAGGAAATGCCTGCTATAAAAATGGGGAGTTATCAGCCTCAATTCTCTATTTTGAGAAAGCTTTACTGCTCGACCCAACGGATGCCGATATACGATACAATTTAGAGTTGGCAAATAATCAAATTGTTGATAAGATAACGCCTGTTGGCCACTTCTTTTTGGTTGATTGGATTAACTCGTTGCGTGAATCAAATGAGTCCGATGGTTGGGCTGTATGGGCTATTATAACGATCTTTTTGGTGGTTGGTGCAGTTGTGGCTTATCTCTTTATCGACAGTGCTCTTATTAAACGAATTGCATTTTTTTTGGGTATCTTTTTGCTCATTATCAATATTACAGCCACTATTTTTGCCTCTTCTCAAAAGAGCAAACTTACCAATCGTCAACATGCCATTTTGTTTACCCCTTCGGTAACGGTTAAAAGTTCGCCCGATTTAACAGGATCAGAACTATTTGTTTTGCACGAGGGCACTAAAATTAAGATTTTACAAACACTAGGTTCGTGGGCCGAGATTGAGCTGCTAGACGGCAATGTTGGATGGCTTCCGAGAGATTCGTATAAGGAGATATAGGTTTTAGAGATTTGTTCTTTGAATAGAACAATAGATCATGCTGACTTTGAATCCCCCC
>JAGPHP010000174.1 GCA_018055415.1 Breznakibacter sp.
GGACACGGTTTTGAAGTGGATGTTGAGTTCGTTTTTTACCATCGTTTGTCTCCTAATTGCCGAATTATTTAATTTTGATAAAAAATCTCGATAGTGTTTGGAAATAGTAATCGAACTCTGGTTTTAGCCATTATTATTATTGCAGTAGGGATTATTTTTTCTTTGAAACTATTTGTTATACAGGTAGTTGACTCGTCTTATAAATTCTCGGCCGATAACAATTCACGTCGTAAAATCATTGTTTATCCTGCACGAGGTGTGGTTACCGATAGGAACGGAAAACTCTTAGTTTCTAATCAGGCGGTCTATGATATAATGGTTACTCCTCGTGAATTAGCTCCTTTTGATAGCGTTGATTTCTGTAACTCACTTGGCATTTCAATGAATGGACTAAGGGGTCTTTTTGTTGATTTGAAAAAGGGTATTCGTTCAAAAAAAATATCACAATATAAGGCTTCTGTTTTTTTAGGGCAGGTTACTGCGCGTCAATATGGTGTCTTTCAGGAGAAGGAGTATAAGTTTAAGGGGTTCTTTGCTCAACGTCGAACTTTGCGTAGTTATCAATATCCTATTGCTGCTCACCTTTTAGGTTATATTGGTGAGGTGTATGAGAACATGATAAAAAAAGATTCCTACTACTCGATGGGAGACTATCGTGGCATTAGCGGAATCGAAAACACCTATGAGAAATATTTACGTGGCGAAAAGGGCTCACGTTTTATGATGGTTGACGTACATGGACGCGAAAAGGGTTATTTTGCGGGCGGAAAGTATGATACGGCTTCGGTAAATGGGAAGGATATACAGATCTCTATAGATGCGGATCTTCAGGCCTATGCTGAGCTCCTGATGGCTAATAAAATTGGTAGTGTTATCGCTATTGAGCCATCAACAGGCGAGATTTTAACAATGGTGTCGAGCCCAACCTACGATCCCTCCATCTTGATTGGTCGCGATCGTATAAAGAATTACCCACTTTTAAGTAACGATCCTGTAAAACCACTTTTTAACCGAGCAATTATGGCTCAATATCCTCCAGGCTCTACATTTAAGTTGATGAATGCGCTTATAGGATTACAAGATGGGGTTATCTTTCCGTCAACCACTTTTGGTTGTAGTAGAGGGTATCATGTTGGTGGGTTAACAGTTGGTTGTCACGTACACGGTGGTCCTCTTGATTTGCGGGGTTCGGTGTCAAATTCGTGTAATGCCTATTATTGCAATGTTTTTCGTCGAATTATTGATAATGATCGTTTAGGTGGTGTTAAGAAGGGTCTTGATCATTGGAAAGAGTATGCCAATAATTTTGGATTGGGAAGACGCATGGGGATCGATTTTGATACGGAACTTAAAGGTCTAATCCCAGGTCAGGAGTATTACAATAAGATATATAATGGAAGTTGGAATTCTGTAACTATCATCTCCCTCTCAATTGGGCAGGGTGAGGTGCTTTCAACGCCTGTTCAGATGGCCAACGTTGTTGCTGCTATAGCTAACCGTGGTTGGTACTATACACCTCATGTTATTCGATCAATAGAGGATAATCCTTTTCCTGAGCAGTTTAAAATAAAGCAAAAAACAGGTATCGACTCTTTGAATTTTTTGCCTGTTATCGATGGAATGGAGCAGGCTGTTTCGGGCGGAACCGCTAGAATAGCACAAATTGAAGGAATCAATATTGTTGGTAAAACGGGTACAGCACAAAACCCTCATGGAAAGGATCACTCTGTTTTTGTATGCTTTGCACCAAAAGAGAATCCTAAAATTGCGGTTGCCGTTTTTGTTGAAAATGCTGGTTTTGGAGCTACGTTTGCCGCTCCTATAGCAAGTTTGGTTGTTGAAAAATATATGAAAGGTTCTATTGATCCGAAGCGTAAAGTAATTGAGGATAGAATGGTTAATACAGATTTAATACATGGCGAGGGACAGTAAATTATTTGGTAATGTCGATTGGATAACCATCACTATATATCTATTAATGGTATTATTTGGGTGGCTTAATATCTATGCAGCCAACTATACACCCGATAATCCAGTCTTTTTCGATAGCTCAAGGGAGTATGCCAAACAATTAATTTGGATTCTCTTTTCGTTTGGACTTATCTGGCTAATCATGATGTCTGATAGTAAGGCTTATGTGGCTTTTGCCTATCTCTTTTATGCCTTTACCTTGTTGTTGCTTGTTGCAGTGCTTGCGTTTGGTCGTAAGGTTAATGGTGCACAGTCGTGGTTCGAAATTGGTGCATTTCGTTTTCAGCCCTCTGAATTAACCAAAGTAGGAACAAATTTGGTTATTGCGCATGCCATGTCAAGGTTTGGTTTCTCATGGAATAAAATGAGCGATCTCCTCAAGCTCATGGCTATTTGGTTGGTGCCACCCGTTTTAATTCTTCTTCAGAATGATACTGGTTCGGCGTTGGTTTATGGCGTCTTTTTGCTCGTTTTTTACCGCGAGGGGATGTCGGCTTATATCTTGCTTTTTGTTGGATTAAGCGCGTTTGTTGCTATTTTGGCTCTACTACTGCCATTGGTTGCATTGGTTGTTATCATTATTGCGGTTACGTTTTTTGTGTTGTGGCAAAAGGGGGCTAAAAAGCCTATTCAGTTTACCGCATTGGCTCTTTTTATAAGTTTGCTGCTTGTTCAAATCTATCATTTAATAACCGATATGGTTGTTGAGTGGGATTTTGTTGTATTGGCATTAATGATCCCTATTGCTATCTATTTCTTTATCTATTCATTTGTTAAGAGATCATCATTAACTGCTTATGGAATGTTGGTGTTGATAGGTTTTGTTGCGTTTAGTTACTCTGTTGAGTACATGGTTAATCATGTTTTGAGCGACCATCAACGAACTCGTATTCAGGTGATGCTGGGGCAGAAGAATGATCCTAAAGGGGTGGAGTATAATGTTATCCAGTCTAAAATTGCTATTGGATCGGGTGGTTTTGCAGGAAAAGGATTTCTCGAAGGCACGCAGACGAAGTTTAACTTTGTTCCCGAACAAAGTACCGACTTTATCTTTTGTACGGTGGGCGAAGAGTGGGGCTTCATTGGTTCTGTTGCTGTGTTAGCGCTCTTTGTGGGGCTAATCATTCGGATACTCTTTTTAGCCGAAAAGCAACGTTCTGCTTTTTCGAGGATATATGGTTATGGGGTCGCCTCCATTCTCTTTTTTCACTTTGCGGTGAATATTGGGATGACGATCGGATTGGTACCCGTTATCGGTATTCCACTTCCTTTCTTTAGCTATGGGGGATCCTCGTTATGGGCATTTACCATATTGCTCTTTATCTTTGTGAAGTTGGATTCAAACCGTACTGAATCTATTCATTAATATTGTTTACATGAGTCTTTGTAGGCGAATAAGGCTCCTTTTTATCTAATCCCTACTTATGGAGTGGAATAACGTAAAGTCGCATATATTTAAAGTTTCAAAGCTGCTCATTAAAGTTGGTATCTCGGTTGGTGCCCTCTATTTTGTGACTACCAAAGTGGATATGGTGTCTCTGATGGCCACGATGGCCAACATCTCATATACGCTTATTATTATTGCATTTTTGTTGCTCCTGTCAGCCATCGTCTTTGCTGCGATGCGTCTAAATACGCTTTTTAAGGCAATGCCACTTCACGTAACTCATCTTACGAATTTTAAACTCTATTGGCTAGGTCTTTTTTACAATCTTTTCTTACCTGGTGGAGTAGGGGGTGATGGATATAAGATATTTCTAATCAATAAATATCACAAAAAACCTGTCAAGTCGCTTATCGGAGTTATTCTAACCGATCGGTTAAGTGGATTAGGTGTTATTGTAATTTACCTTCTGTTATTGCTGTATGCGGTGCCAATTAAGCACCTCCCTTTTGTTAATTTTTCAGCACTTTTAGTGCCAGTGGTTCTGTTTGGATTTTGGCTTTTTATCTATCTGTTTAATAGAACGCTTATTTCAAAATTTTGGAAAGTTATTGGTTGGTCGCTCTTGTCGCAGTTTATGCAAATCTTGGTGGCTTATACCATTTTATATGCCATTGGAGAGGTTGAACATGGCGATGCTCTTCAGTATCTATTTCTTTTTTTAGTGAGTAGCATCACCGCTTCAATTCCCATATCTCTAGGTGGTATTGGATTAAGAGAGATGACCCTAATGTATGGAGCTACTTATTTGGGCCTAAATGTAGAACAGGCTGTTGCGTTGAGTTTTATATTTTATATTTTATCTCTTTCAGTATCTCTTCCTGGTATTATTTTTACCTTTGATACCTCAAAACTTCTTGAAAAGGAGGAGACGCTTTTAACCGACGAAGAGGCTGATGCTGAGCTGGTTTGATGGCACTCTTTTTGTGAAGTTAAGTTGATGAATAAAATAAAAGTGTAAAATGAAAGCGAAGAAAAAGGTTCAAGATTACTTGAAGGCATGCCGAAAGGGCAGCAGAGAGGCCGAATTTTTAATTTTCGGTCGCGCACTGAGTCATCATAAGGTGCATCAGTCCGAAAAGATTTATAATCGTAAAAAGTATAAGGCAAGCTCAAAAGGTTTGCCTTTTGATTTATATGGGCTAAAACCTAACTGCAATGTTGGCGCCCCAAACTGGTGATTGATGTTGAAAATTATACCCAACTGGGGCAATAGACATCGAGGTGTTATATTTGTCTTTATAACCAATTCCATCTAGAATGGTGTTAAAAGGATCCATTAAGAAGAGTGTGGTAATACCCAAAACCTTTGATTTCAAGATACGTTTGTCATGTTTCATAATCGATTTTTTGGCATAAAAGAATCCCTCACCAAACATCGATCCAACAATAGGAGTTACAAATATATCTTGCACAGATGGAACTTCGGCAAAAGCTTCAACTCCATACTCCC
>JAGPHP010000175.1 GCA_018055415.1 Breznakibacter sp.
TTGAGGGCGATGCCAATGGCGATTTTGAGCAAGGCGAAACCAATGCTTTTACCACCTTTGAAATGGGAACTTTGTTAGGGCTAAACTACCATTTTACCCCCAAATTATGGATAAATGCTAAGTTGGGATACTCGCTCACTCCCATCCGCGAGCCCTACGATGGTGATATCGAAATCTATCAGCCCGTTAAGCACATCTTCACCCGCAAACCTGGCGAGTATAACAATGTGATGTCGTTTGCGCTTTATTACGCTTTTAAGTAGGGGAATTGTTAGGGGGAGTAGAGATAGACAATTCTCGAACCAAGAACGTTAATTCCCAAGCCTATAGTGTAAAACCTCGAAGCTAATTTGTAAAATCCCGATGCCAGAATGTAAAATCCCGACAAGGTAATGTAAAACCCCGAAACAAGAGTGTAAATTGCCTGCGTAAGAGTTTAAAACCTCGGAGCAAAAATGTAAAAGCACGAAGCAAAAATGTGAAGATAAGGCTGGAATATAAAAATCCGCTGAAGATGAATTTATCTACAGCGGTTAATAATGAGTAATTGAGATTAAAGTATTAGGCCAGCCCTAAAGTGGACGGAACTCCAATTTTGAAATTTGTTTATACTGCGGTGCCGATGTGCCATAAACTGACTTTACATACGTTTTTACATCCAAAGCACTATCAACTACCCCCGTGTTGGCTTTATAAAGCACGTCGTTACGCACAATACGAGCACTGCTTAGTTGGGTGTGGGCTGTAACACATGCCTGATTTTTTGCTTTTAAATCGGCGTACAAAGCGGTAAGTGTTGCTACTTTTAAATCGACCTCGTTAGGGGCATACGCTGGTATAGAGGCAAGAAGCTTTATGAGCTTGTCTAAATTATCGAGGCGCATATCAAAACTCATCTGCGACGAAGATATCTGTTTGGACTCTTTGCCCTCGGCGGTTAGTGTTTTTTTCTCCTCATCGGTAAGTTTGACACTTGCTCGTGCTCCCTGAATTTTACGTGCAATCGATTTAGCGCTATCGTCTATTTGGTCACTGCTATCGGTGGCTTTAAGCGCATTAATAACTCTGGTGATAAGTTTATTTAGCGGTTCAAAAGCAACTTGTCGTGCCGCTGTAGCATTACTTAATGTTGCTAACGAGGTGTTAACCGCTGCCATAGCCGCCTTTGCCGATGTGGCACTAGCTTGCAATCCAGCCAATTTAATTGTTGCTTTTGACGGATTATAGGTAGCTCCATAACTGGTGCAAGCCGATATTATCTCATCGAGATTTGATACATTTTTAGCGTGTCCGCTTTCTGAGGTGATTCCCATTTTTTCAAAGTCTAGGGTGAACAAATAATTTTTAATCGGCGCAAAAATGGGAAAATTTTGTTTAATTGCAAATAGTTGGGGGATTTTTTTGGGGGGATAAGTTGGAGTAATTGGTATATTAGCTAGATGGAACAAGATGTATAACAATGAATGATCTCTATTACGTCTTCCCATCTCCCCTTCTTTAGCCTGCAGAGCTTTAATTGCGAGCCATTTTTATTAAAACTGCTATCCAAAAATTCTCTATATTTACCACCCTCAAACAATTAAAACGTACCACATGAAAAAATTACTACTACTAGTAACCATGCTCTGCCTCACGCTATTGGCACAAGCTCAAGTTTCAAAAACCATTAACATTGCTACAGCTGGCACACTATCTACGGCTCTTACGGCCGATGAATAAACCACCATTACCAACCTTACGCTTACGGGCACCATTGATGCGCGCGATTTTAAAACTATGCGCGATGATATGCCTGTGTTGGCGGAAATTGATATGGGGGCGGTGAATATTGCGGCGTATGCTGCTGATGGAGAAGCTGCTAATTCAATACCTTATAAAGCATTTTACAATGGCACGAATGGGAAACTTACTTTAAAATCGTTTGTTTTTCCGGCATCGGTTACTTCTATTGGTGATAATGCATTTAAAGGTTGTAGTGGCTTCACGGGTTCATTAACCATTCCTTCTTCGGTAACCTCTATTGCGTATATGGCATTTTATGGGTGTAGTGGTTTTACGGGTTCATTAACCATTCCAGCATCGGTAACTTCAATTGGGGGATGGGCATTTGCTAAGTGTAGTGGTTTCATGGGTTCCTTAACCATCCCGGCATCGGTAACTTCTATTAGAGAATGTGCATTTTATAATTGTACTGGCTTCACGGGCTCCTTAACCATCCCGGCATCGGTAACTTCTATTGGGGATTATGCATTTTTTGATTGTGGTGGTTTCACGGGTTCCTTAACCATCCCGGCATCGGTAACTTCTATTGGGGATTATGCATTTTTTGATTGTAGTGGTTTCACGGGTTCATTAACTATTCCTTCTTCGGTAACCTATATCGGGAAGAGAGCATTTTATGGGTGTAGTGGTTTCATGGGTTCATTAACCATTCCTTCTTCGGTAACCTCTATTAGCGTTGGTGCATTTTCTGGTTGTCGCGGCTTTACAGGTTCATTAAACATTCCGGCATTGGTAACCTCTATTGGTATAAGTGCATTTAACGGTTGTAGCGGATTTACGGATTCATTAAACATTCCTTCATCGGTAACTTCTATTGAGGATGGTGCTTTTGTAAGTTGTGGTGGTATATTTAATGTTGACTCAAATAATTTGAATTTTTCAAGCGTTGATGGAGTTTTATATAATAAAAACGAAACAACACTAATTCAATGTCCAACATCTAAGACTGGAAGGTTTGTTGTAATTCCAGCATCGGTTACTTCTATTGATGGTTGGGCATTTTACAATTGCAGTGGGTTAACAGGTTCGTTAATCATTCCAGCATCGATTACATTTATTGGCAATTTGGCATTTAAGAATTGCTCTGGTTTAACTTCAATCCTGACACACAATTCTGCACCAATTGATTTAAGTCAATCAGTAAATGTATTTGGGAACGTAAATAATACCAACTGTAAGTTATTGGTCCCTATTGGGTCGGGTGCTGCCTATAAAAGTGCTAATCAGTGGAAAGATTTTATAAATATTATTGAAGTTGATTTTGATGTCATAAACCAACCTGGCAAATTAGCGACCACATACACATCTGCTGAGTTAGCCTCCATGACTACTCTTACACTCGAAGGTAACATTGATGCGCGCGATTTCAAAATCATGCGCGATGATATGCCTAAGTTAACTTCTATAGATTTGTCGAATGCCACCATTGTTGAATATACGGGTATTTTAGGCACTTTGAGTAAGGATATTACGACCTACTCTGCCAATCAAATACCTGCTGATGCCTTTTTTAATGCTGAGCTTAACATGGGTAAAAGTGAGTTATCGTCTGTTATATTACCAACTACTATTACCTCAATTGATAGTAGTGCATTTAACGGCTGTAGTGGATTAACAACTGTGTCTATTCCCACAAGTGTAACCTCCCTTGGCACCAAAGCTTTTGCCAACTGCCTAGGTCTGCAAAAGATATACGTTTATGAAACTACCCCATTAGATTTAACCAATTCGGCAACGGTTTTTGCCGGAGTAAACAAACGCACGTGCGAGCTTCATATTCCCGATGGAACGTTGGCAATTTACAGAGCAGCCAACCAGTGGGGAGAATTTATAAAGTTAAGAGAGTCGGATACGGCACTAAAGACTATAGAGGATGTGAGTGTAACTGTTTTTCCAAACCCAGTCAAGGAAAATTTTAGAGTTACAGGCCTTGATGGGGTATTTACCGTTACGCTTTTAGATATTACAGGCAACACCGTTCTTACGCAAGAGGCATCTGCCAACGAGTCGATTTCAATGAGTAGCTTTCCTGCAGGAAGTTATTTGTTGCTCATTAAAACGGAGCGTGGCACAATATGTAAAATGATAACGAAGAGGTAATTTTAAGTTTATATCGGTTGTAACAACACCTGACAGGTTTCGAAACCTGTTAGGTGTTGTTGATTTATGGGTTGATACATCCAATTAGGACGATGGCCAAATTTGGGGGATTTTGGTGTTTTTAAGCGATTGTGGTAACGCCAAAAGCACCCCGTCCTAAAGGAATCCCCTTCTTTGGAGCTACTCTTTATACACATTTATATTGGGTGTAACAAAACTGTTTCCGTTGAAAATCGACCTCCTCCAACCCCCTTCAAGGGAGGGGGAGATGAAGCTCCGAGACATGCTTACATAACCGCAAATCCATATACTTATGGTAAAATAAAGGAATTTAGAGATATATTAAAAGAGAATCCAACCAAAGCAGAGGAGTTATTGTGGCAATATCTTAGAACCAAAAAACAGGCCATAAAATAAGACGTCAGCACGTTATTGATAATTATATTGCCGACTTTGTCTGTTTGACCAAACGTGTAATTATAGAATTAGATGGTAAAATACACCAAACTCAACAAGCAGAAGATAGAAGTCGAACCTTTAATTTGAACATGCGAATGTTCAAGGTTATTCGATTCACCAATGAAGAGGTTTATAATAATCCGCAGCAAGTAGCTAACCAAATCAAAGCGGTACTTGATAATCAACCCGACTTTATAATTGCCGATCACCCAAATCACGAGTATGACTGAGTTTGCCAATCACATATTTTGAAACTCTTTCCTCACTCCCCTCCCTTGGAGGGGCTGGAGGAGTTCATTTCGATCCATTGGACCGCGTATCATTTAATATGATGTTCAGCTTGGAGATCCGATGGAATAATGAGGAGTGAATACTTAAACTCTTACGTCGAACTCTTTCTAATTTATAAAAAACGGTTTTGCCATTAGCCCTATTCTCAGAACATGCAACTGCCGGGCAAAATAGATGTTATAGTAATCCTGACCATAATAATATTGAGTGAAAAGTGTTACATCTCTTAAAAATG
>JAGPHP010000034.1 GCA_018055415.1 Breznakibacter sp.
CTTTTTAAGAAACGATATAATGGAGCATTAACTTATTTCTTACTTCAAGAGTTGAATAAGTCTGATGGGTTGTCAATTAAACTGACAGAGTTGGTGAAACGTGTTAACACAACCATAAAGAAAGGTGGTTTTACTCAAACACCCACCCTTTATGGTTGTAAGCATCTAAAACATATCCCTTTCTTGTTTGAATAATATTGTACTTCTGGTTATTTGCAAAATATGGCAACGGAATTTTCTGTTGCCATATTTTGTTAGATCTTTTAATTATACTTTTCTATAGATTGTCCGCATCGGAGATGATTATTACCACACGGCGATTTTTTTGTCTGCTCTCCTCATCTACGTTTGGAACAAGAGGTTCAAGTTCGCCTTTCGAGTGCGTTGTTATTTGAGTTCTGTCTGTCCCCGCTTTTACAAACTCTTCGAGTAGAGAGTTGGCTCTTTGTAATCCGAGTTTGTAATTTATCTCTTCAGAGCCTAAATCGCATGTGTAACCTGTTATTCCAATGATTAACGTTGGATGTTTTGCTAGAATTTCACCAATTTTTCGGGCATTATCTATATATTTTGGCGTAATAGTGGCTTTCCCTCGCTCAAAATCAATAGGTAATTGCATCATGCTTATCTCCTCTCGGTTAAGTAACTTACTTCGTACATCAATAATTACTTTGCCCTCACCTCCCAAACGAAGGGTGTTAATACTGTCTTCAATCATCTTGATACGCTCTTGCTCAGCAATAGAGTCGGTAATGTCTTTCACATGAAGCATCTTTCTTAACTCTTCTTCTTTTCTTAGACTGTCGGCAATCTGCTTTTCGCGCACCTCTTTCTTCATCAGTTCCGTTTGTCGTTTTATTTCGGCCATCATATTGGATGAGATACCAGTTTTAAGGGCTTCATCTTCGGCTTTTAAGCGTGCTTTTTCATCTGCTTTAGTGCGTTGATTCTCTATAAATGAGCCTAATTCAAATAGAACGGTAACTTTTGCCCCGAGTGCCAATGTGTGTGCAGAACTAACCACCTCTGAACTTAAAGCTCCTTGATAGGCCACTTTGGGATCTGTATTGGCATCGTAGGTGACAATCGGATTATTTCCTCCCATTGCCATATTTGTAACTCCATAATCTACAAAAAGGCCACCATAAATTGACCAGTATGGGTTTATGACACAACTCACTCCTGCATCAGCAACTAACGATAGATTGAAAGAGGCGTCAAGTTTTTTAACCTCCTCAAATTTATATGTGTCAAAACCTTGGGCAGGAACATCTTCAAACGCATAACCCAAACTTGGGAAATATCCTGTTGTTTTAATGACTCCACTGCTTTGCCACTGTTCTGCTGAGGTGATAAATCCAAAACATACTCCAGCACCTCCTAGTATTGAGAGTCGATCATTGAGAGGGTGGTGATATAGGAACTCAATAGGAATAGATATTTGGTTTATCTTTTGATTCTCTTCCCATCCACGATAATAGCTGTTAAATATAAAATCTTCCCCGTCAGGGTCAACTGCTGGAGCTGAGAGCGAATCACTCATAATTGAGATGGATCCTTTGTAGGAGATGTATTTTATGCCCGCTAAGACGCCAATGTTAGGCGAGAAGAAATAGCGGTAGTCGATGCTAAAATTGACGCCTCCGCCCCCCTTCGTTTCACCCATGGTAGGCGTATAGATGACTGATGAAGATCCAAATCCGGTAGATAACGCTACCTGACTTTTTTTGCGCTGCCCATTGGTGTGAAGCAATATAAAAAGTGAGAGAATCAAAAATGTGCAATATCGTATCATATATATGAGCTCTTAATAATCACTTAAAAGTTAGAATACAACAACTTTTTCTCTAAAGAGAACTTCGTTATCTACTTTGACTACAACAATATAGCCGCCTCGTTGAGTAGGTGCATTTAATAGTATTTCATCGCTTATTGAAATCTCTTTGCTATAAGTAACCAAACCATCTAACGAAATAAATTCAACTGATAACGAGGAACTCTCTAAAACTTGAGTTGTGTTAATTGAGGATAATTTCTCCATGATCTTTAATGTGACTATTCCGCCACTAGCCACACTGTTTGGATATAAGAGTAGGCTTTTTTGTGTGTTACAATTGGCCTCAACTCTAGTGGGTGAAAAGAGTGTGGAGCTATCGGCCAACGTTACTTTTAGTTTATATTCACCACATAATTGCTCCTCTTTGGCATAATAGGGGAGTGTGGCGCCTGCGATTGCTATGCCATTTTTATACCATTGAAACGATTTGTAGAGCTGTGCTACATTGTTTACAACCAAAGTGTTACCCCATTTGACGCGCAACTCAACTCCCGAATAAATTTCATAAAGCACGTTGGAAGTGAACCCAATTTCGTAATTAGAGTTGTTGGTATTGTTGATTGAACCTTGTAGAATTGAATAAAATCCAATATTTTCACCAGCTTCACGTGTTAATGTACCCGCTAACACATCTCCATTTGGTAGTAGAACTGGTAAAATATCGTATTCGATGGTTGATTCACTGCTGCCTAAGGCGTGTCTTTGACCAGAAAGAGGTTTTATTAGCAGAGGAAAACGTTCAATCGTACATTGAGTATTTGTGGTTGATGTGGGCATTATATAGTTGTTTTTGTCCACACCGCTATAGCTTATTGAGTTCACAGCTACAGTTGTAACTCCTGCATTAGCATCGGAAAACGAGGCGCTGTTGGCCGTTGCAATTACTTCATCGCTACCAAGTAGTCCTGTCACTGTGAGCTGGGGGATGGTTGTAACAGAGGTGTTGCCATCATATATTTTACTGATATTTGCAAAAGAGACCGTGCCAGTAAAAGGACGTGGGTTTATTGTAATAACTCTTGACGTTGACGTTCCAATTTGATAATTACCACCATCTGCTCCCGAAAGAGTAATTCCCGTTACGTAAAGGTCTCTAATTCCTTGATGTTTAGATGATAGATTGTTTGAAGTGTATGTTACACTAACGTCGTCGTTAGGTAGAGCGCTGGTCAGGTTAATAGATAAATTGGTTATCGTTGATAATCCATCGTATATTTTACTTGTAGGCAGAATTTCTAGGTCGTTTGAAGCATCAAGGATAATGGGTGTGATAGATGAAGTATTGTTTTGAACCGTATTTGGAAGGGTGTAATTCAGAGCATCGTTGCCTGAATAGGTTACTCCATTAACAGTAATCACTTTATTATTGCCAACATTTTTTGTATCAAATTGCGCTGAGCTTCCAGTGGCTAAAACGATGTCTCCAGCAATTAATCCGTTGACGTTTAGAGCTGGAATTGAGGCGGAAAGCAAACCATCATAGATTTTAGATACGCTTTGGGCAGTAACTGATATTGATGGTGTAGCTGCTTTTGGGACGATAACTGACGAGCTGTTTGTTGCCGAATTGTTAATGGCGTAGTTCAAGGCATCACTACCACTTACTATAATTCCCGAAACCGTAACAACCTTGTTTTCTCCAGCATTTTTATTCTTGAAGAGGGCTGTGCCACCTGATATTTGCACATCGTCACCTACAAGAATCCCGTTAAGCGTGAGTGTTGGAGTTGTGGCGCTGATAGAGCCATCGTACTCTTTAGAAACGGCATCGACTAAAATTGAGGCGTTCAAATAGGGGGTAACATCAGCAACAATGCCTGTAGGGCTTGTAAAGCTGTAGTTTGAAGCCGAAGTGCCTGTTAGATTACATAAAACGGTAACGGGTTTATTGATGCCCACATTCGGATTGTCAAAATGTGCTAACTGAAGTGAGTAATCTAAATCGTCGCCTGCTACTACATTAACTAAAGTTCCATGATTCCAAAATGCAGTATCTTTTTGGTCATACACCTTGTCAAGTACTGTTGCAGAGGCGCTAAGTGTTACTGTGCGTTTCTTTATTTCAAATACTCCGTTAGAAAATGCTATAACGTTGTAATTTTTGTTGGTAGGAAGTGCTGATGATGTAAAGGGCTGTAAAGTACCTCTAGTGATGGCGTAGATACCAACATTATTGCCTGCATCTCGAAGTAATGTGCCCGACCAACTGTCGCCTGCAATGAGCGAAGGGTTAGAGGTTACAGTTAATTGAGGCTCTGCATCTCCATAAATTTTTGATTGTCCAATATTTACAGTTAGGGAGATATCAAGGGGTAGGATGTTGAAATAGTCGTTTGCCAAAATAATCGTGTAGTTTGGCGAAATTGCAAGGGTTCCCACAACGTAGGCATAACTATTTACATTTGAGCCTCCAACGCGACTTAGTGCACCGCTAAACGTGTCACCCCCAATGAGTGTAGGTGAAAATGTGTAGGTATAGATGGGATCTGTTGAGCCATACACTTTTGATTGATTCGGCGTGGGCGTAACCGTAATGGGTTTTGGTGTAATTGAATAGATGCCTGATATAAAGGTTATTGCATAGTTGCTGTTGATTGTTAAGGCTCCTTGTGTGATTGCATAAGTTCCAATATTTTCGCCAGCAACACGCGTTGGGGTGTTTGTAACCACATCACTGCCCACTAAAGGTGTACTTAGTGTATAAGTTAGAGCTTCATCGGCTACTCCATATGTTTTGCTCTTATTGTCGGCTGTAATAGTGATGGGCTTCTGTTTTATTTCAAAATTAGCTCCAACATAGGTTACATTGTAATTTGATGTCACATCAACACTTGCACCATCAATGATTTTAAAAGTTGATGGTTTTGTAATGGCATATACTCCCACATTTTCGCCAATTGCTCGTTCTGTAACATTTACGAGCGAGTGGCCTGTTTTTAGACCCGAAACTCCGTATGTTAAAGTTGGATCAGAGGCTCCATAGATTTTTGATAAATTAGTTGTGACGGTTATGGTTATTGGACGTCTGCGAATTTCAAAACTCTGGCCACCTACAAATGTCTCGGAGTAATTAGTTGTTCCCGAGTTGTAGGTGAGTAGGTTATTTGTAATGGCATAAAAACCAATTGTTTCACCCGCAGCTCTCACCAATTCGCCTGTATAGGGATCTCCAACAATGGTTGGGGGAGTTGTTGTGTGAGCGTACTCAAATGGGTCGGCATCTCCATAAGTTTTAAATTGATTTGCCGTTGCCTCAATTTGAATTGGGAGAGGATTTATGAATGCCGTAAATCCCGACGGCTGAACAATGGCATATTTTGATGCTAGGCTTCCACCAAGGGCATATAGTCCCGTGAAAGTGACGTTTTGAGCCGAAGGAGAGGCGTTTTTGCTCTGAAAGTTAGCCGCCGTTATTCCAGTTGTAATAAGTGTTACAAGTCCTCCATCACCACTTAAAATGTCTGCAGGATCAATTTGTCCGTAATTATTAATCGAGGCATTTGGGGTGCCGTCGTAAGTCTTGTTGTTCACAACTACACCAATTACATGTAGTTGCGGCTTGGTTTGATAACAACCAATGTCGATTATTCCTGTGTAGGCTGGGCGAATAGCGGCGTTTAAGGCATCCGCAAAACTATTCTCACCATTATCTATTAATATGGATCCTGAAGCTAATTTGAAATCACCAATTCGGGCAATGTTAAAGCTTGGAATATTTCCCTTTTCTGGATTTGGGTTTATGAAAATAGCGGGACTATTTGTAGATGGTATGTTAATACAATTTGTTCCGTAGTTTACTCCATCGTCGGTTGCACAATTTTCTATGGTGGCCAACCCGTTTAATGTTAGTTCGTTAGCACCACTTGCTCCATTGCCCCAAAATACAGTGTTATATATTTTTACACTCCCATCGGCTAGCCAAGCGCCTCTCCCATTAGAGCCTAAGTTGTAGTTTGCGACATTATTTACCACAGTACAGTTAATGAGTTGTGCTCCACCACGTAGATTTAAACCCCCACCATATTCTGATTCGTTGTTGGCAATCAGACAATTAACGATTGTTGCCGTACCTTCTACATATATACCACCACCGCCTGCAAGAGGTGTATTGCCGGTGGAGATTGATGAGGCAAAATTATTCACAACCATGCAGTTCGAAAGCGATACTCCACTCTTTAGTAATGCGCCTCCGCCACAGACAGCGTATCCGCTCTCAAGCGAAAAACCATCAATAATGGTCTGTTGTGCGAAATCAGTTGTCTGGGTTATAATCCTTACAGCCCCTCCTCCAGTGAGTGAACTCTTTGGATTGGTGACAAGATTTCGTTCACTGAGCGTGGTTTCATTGCCCAAAAAACCGCCATAAAGCGACACCCCTTCTTTTATGGTTATGGTACTTGCCAGCGTATAGACGCCTCCTTTTACCCATATTTCATCCGACGCAGTGGCACCATTAATGGCTGTTTGAATATTGCCTAGCGCAGATGCCCAGCTTGTCCCTGAACCAGTTGCCCCAGATGCTACATAAATGCGTGAAGCAAGTAGTGGTGTTTGAATGAATAAGAAAAAAAGAGCTAGAGCCAGACCAAAACATCGGGTAAAATTCTTCATAAGTAGATCGCTTTGGAAGTTTCAAAAATATTAGTGCTATCTCCAACTATTAAAATAGCAAAAGTTATTCATTCGTTGTACGACTAAAGCGATATTTTGTTACATAATTTAACAAAAGTGTAAATAAGCGTAAATGTGTGGGGGAAATCAAGAGAGGCGCCTTTTAAAAAGCGCCCCCTGTATTATTCTATTTCTACAAAATGTTTTGTTAGTTGATAAACGACTCTGCGTCTGTACCTGTTTGGTTTTGAATGATTTTGATAGTATAACTCTTATTATTAATATTAGATAAGATGTTATCTCTTAACCATGGGTTTAACTCTTTTAGCTCTTTGTAAGTAATTCCATTGTCAATTGCAAATTGTGCTAAATCAGAGATGCCTCCCTTAATTTCAATATCTTTAGTGCTCCAAACAGGATATTTTTCCGATTCATCTACAATAAAACCATACTTGTCTGGATTTGATAAAATCACTTTTGCGGCTAAAATACGGTAAACGTATCTGCTAGTCTCCTCGTTTAGAAAGAGGTTATAGTAACTGTTGTTTTTTTGTCTTGTGGTTTGATTGTGAATTCCTGCTTGTCCTGCATTGTATGAAGCAGCAGCAAGCGTCCAATTTCCTAGTCTCTCTTTGGCATTTTTTAAATATTTACAAGCTGCAATGGTTGATTTTTCGATGTTATAGCGTTCGTCAATCTCTTTGTTTATCTCTAAACCATACTCTCGCCCTGTTCTTTCCATAAATTGCCAAATTCCAACCGCTCCCGAACCTGAAACGGCTCTAGGTAAGAAACTACTCTCAATAAGCGCTAAATATTTAAAGTCGTCAGGTACTCCTTGCGCTTTTAATATGGGCTCGATGATTGGAAAGTATCGGTTCGCACGTTTTATGAAGAGTAGAGTTTGTGATTGCCAATAGGCGTTTACAAGTAATTCACGATCTAGACTCTCTTTAACAATTTGATTAGAAAGTGGTACCATCTCATCCGAAAAAGTAAGCGATTCGGGTATGAGGATTGCTGGAGTCAGTGCTCGTGATCCTAGTTCAATTGCTTTTTGTTCCGACTTACTATGCAATGGTGATGTTGAATAGATGAAGAGTTGTGCAACTAAAATAATTGCAATTATTGCACTAGATATCGATAATAGACGAATGTATAGATTGTTGGTATTTTTGGTGATCTGCATGGCGACTGAAATTTACAATAATACTTTGGAGCTAGTAACGGTAGTTGTACGGTACCTGTCGTATAAATGTTGTTAAAAAAGAGGATTAAGTTAGTAATCCTGCTTTTAAAAGTTTAACCTCTTGTTCGGTAAGGTATCTCCAATGTCCTCGTTGCAATCCTTTCTTGGTTAATCCAGCAAAATAGACTCTATCTAGTTTAAGTACTTTATAACCAAGGTGCTCAAATATGCGTCGAACAATTCTATTTCTTCCCGAGTGAATTTCTATACCCACTTGATTTTTATCTTCGCCAACATAGTCAATATCATCGGCAGCAATATCACCATCTTCAAGTTTTATCCCTTTCGAGATCTCTTCCATGTGGAATTTGGTTACCGCTTTGTCTAAATGGACATGGTATATTTTCTTCTTCTCATATTTTGGATGAGTTAACTTCTTTGTTAAATCGCCATCATTGGTTAGAAGAAGAACACCGGTTGTCGCTTTATCTAGTCTCCCTACTGGGTAGATTCTCTCGGTACAAGCATTTCTGATTAAATCCATCACGGTTAAGTCCGCATGTGCATCTTCCCGAGTTGTAACAACGTTTTTAGGCTTATTCAGAAGTACGTATATTTTTTTTTCACAGTTTAGTTCTGAGCCATTATAGATGATTGTGTCAGTAGGATTTACTATAGTACCCATGTCTTGCGCAATAACGCCATTCACGGTAATTAATCCCTTTTGTATTAATACATCGGCCTCACGTCTGCTGCAAATACCAGCATTTGCGATGAATTTATTTAAGCGCATTTTTTCAGGAGTCTCGCTCTTCTTCTCGTTCGAAACACCCTCTTTTGCTACGCTCTTAGGAGTTGGCTTTAGATCTGAGTTCTGTTCGGGCGATGTGAAGATAACACTAGGATTTTTAGTCCTAATTTCTCTGTTAACACTGTTTGGTCGAGTATTGTCTCTTCTTGCTGTTTTATCACTCTGTTTTGGTGATTCGCCGCTTTTAGAGTTTGATCGCGGGGTATATTTTGGTCTGTTTTCAGATGACTTGTTTGCATCCTCTTTTCGGTATGGTTTACCTGAATTTCTGTTGTTGCTAATTGACATTATATGTGTTATTTGGTGCAAAGATAGCTATAAAAATCTATCAAGCCTAATTAATCCATTTGTGATTAGGGGTAGTGAAATCTAATACCTTTAGGTTCATTGATTTGCCTAATTCAAGGGCGTGTTTTAAGGCCTGCTCGCACTCGTCGTAGTTGCATATTTTGTAGGTCTCCTGTTTGTGCGGATTTACAACAAAATTAAGGTGATATAAATAGTCGTTTGATGGTTCCTGAACCACAGAGACTGATGAGGCGTGGAATTTTTTCTTACCTTTAATCATTCTAACAACCGCGATGTATTCAATTTTCGGAAGGTTTTTCCAAGTTCCATAGGTTAAATTTCCTAAGGCTGTGTAGTTTCTGATTTTTTTGGTGTCAGTATTAATCTCCTTACCGCTCGTTGTGAGTGCAAATACTCCTGAAATAAAAAGTAGGAGCAGCCCAGCCAAGTCATCGACAGTGTAAAAAATCAGAAGACCTAGAAGAAGGCCAACAAAACGATATATTGTAAAGCCAGGTTTAACTCTGACGATTTTGTACGATGCATTCATGAATACTGTAGTTTTGGAGTAAAAATAGCTTTTTTTTAAATCAGAAACATTAATCTTTTGAATTTATAGATATGAAGTTGGTTTTGTTTAATATTTTTACTATTTTTAATATCAAATATTGGATTTGCATTATTTTAATATTTGTTTGAAATGGTAATTTATTGTTTAAATTGCAGTTAAAATAAATATTGAAATGCATTATAATCAAAATTATATTTTATGAGAAAGATACTTGTTCCTGTCGATTTCTCCCTTGGATCGATAAATGCCTTAGAGTATGCAATAGAAATTGCAAACAAAGTTGAGGCCGATTTACGCGTTGTTCATGTAATGACTGGAAAGAATTATCCTGTTAAGATTGCTGATCATATAAGTAAGGTGACAGAAGCAACAGTTGAAGATTGTATGGATATATTGCTTGGGGAGAAGCGTGATAGATATCGAGTGCCTAATGGTAAGATAGATTACAAAGTTCGTACAGGAAACGTGGTTAAGGAGATTAGTAATCAGGCTAAGTATGATGATGCCATGCTTATAGTTGTTGGAACTCACGGTGTATCTGGATTTGAAGATAATTGGATTGGATCAAACTCTTATCGGTTAGTATCGCACTGCCCATGCCCCGTTTTAACTATTAGAAACGAGTTCAAATATGATGGTATTCGAAGAGTAATCTTGCCTATTGATATCTCGCCAGGTAGCAGATTGAAAGTACCTGCTGCTGCTGGTTTAGCAAAAGTGTTTAACTCTGATATTTTTGTGGTAGGATTACGTGAATCTAGTTATGAGTTTATTTTTAATCGTATTCGTGTTGCAGTTAAGCAGGTTCAAAAGTTTTTAGAGAAAGAGCTTGATGTTACAGTGAAGTCCGATATGCTTAGTGGAAACAATATTGTCGATAAACTAATCGCATATAGCAAGGAGAAACAGGGTGATATCATTGTGGTGCATTTGATGCATTCGTCTAACACATTCGACTATTTAGTGAATTATAATGCAAATAGATTAGTAAATCAATCAGATACTCCAGTGTTGTTTATTCCAACAAAAGAATAATACCACTATATTTGTGAAAAAAAATTCAATGAAGGTTGCTATTCTTTTACTCTTTTCTATCTCTGTAACTTCTCAGCTGTTCTCTCAAGAGAGTTCGTCGAATGATGTTTTTGTACAGGTTACCTCGGGTGGAGGTGCAGGTAAGGTAATTATTCATCAAGATTCTGCCATTAAGCAATTAGTGAGTGGTCATATATCAAGTAATGGTGAGTCTAGTGTTATGGAGGGATTTCGTATTCAACTCTATTCGGGTTCATCTAAAAAAGCAAAAACAGATGCTTTAGCTGCAAAAGGTAAGTTTCTGTCGATTTTTCCTGATATCCCAGTCTATTTGGAGTATAATGCCCCTTTTTGGCGAGTAAGAGCAGGTGATTTTAGAAGCAAAAATGAGTCAATGGAGCTCTATTCAAAGTTGAAATCCTTCTTCCCAGAGAGTTATCCAGTTAAAGACCCGAATGTAAATTATACGCGCATTGCTGAGCCAATGCAGTAGATATTAGATTCTTTCTAAGATTAAAGTTGTAATTTCAGGTGGCATTCCTATGCGTGCTGGAATTCCTAAACTCCCAATGCCGCTATTAACATAGAGGTATTGGGAGTTTTTTTGATATAATCCTCCCCAATATTTAAATTTGAATTTTGCCGGACTCCAATGGTTATCTCCCCAAATAAAACCCAATTGGAAACCATGAGTGTGACCCGAAAGTGTTAAGTCGAATGGCTGTTTATTTAGTACCTCAGCTTCCCAGTGGTCGGGGTCGTGTGTTAGTAGAATTTTAAATGGAAAGTTTTCAACACCATCAGCTGCCTTTTTTAGGTCGCCATACTGTGGAAAGGGTGGTTTACCCCAGTTTTCAACTCCACAAATAGCAATCTCTTCGTCTTCCATTTTAATGGTAACACTCTCATTGAGTAGTAGTTTGAACCCAATCTCTTTAAAGGCTGTTTTGATTTTTGTTTGCTCTAGCTCTTTTAAATCAGGCGTTTCCCATTCGCAATAATCGCCATAATCGTGATTGCCTAAAATGGCCACCATACCTATTTCGGCTCTGAGTTTTTTTAGAGTTGAGATGAATGGAGTTATCTCCTCTGAGAAGTTGTTAATCAAATCGCCTGTGAAAATTATAAGGTCGGGTTTTTGATTGTTAATTTCAGTTACCATATTGGTTAAACGAGATTCAAAACCTATAAATGATCCTAGATGGATATCTGAAATTTGGACAATACGAAATTTGTTGAATTTGTGTGGGAGCTTGGTTGATGGAATAGTAACGGTGTTCACTTTATAGGTAAAGCGCCCTTGAAGCATTCCATAATTTAGAGATAAAAAAGGTATTGAAGCTGTGAGAGTTGCTGTGTTTATTAAGAATTTTCGACGTTCAATGTTTGTTGTGCTTTCCTGATGATACTTTCTTTTGGTATTAATCCTCTTCGTTACCGCTTTAATTAGTAGCCAAACCGATGTGGTTGCATATATCGTGGCATAAATGTAGAGTGAGTATTGAAAAAGCAGATATATTGATACAGACGGAATGTATTTGACCGCATAATAGAGATAGAGGAAGTGTATTGTGAAAATGGTTGGCAAATAGCCGGTTAATATATTCTTAATCCCAAAAATGTTTGTATTTTTTGTTGAAATATATCGTTTTAACCCAAATGAAATGAACCAAGTAAAAGCGGTAAAAAGTAGATATGAAAGAAATGGGTATCGCATTGAATCTAAATGTTAACTTTATATCTAATGTTTACTATTATTTAAAGCAAAGTTAACCTAAGTTTTTGCTCATTGCTCTAGAATGATTGCAAAAATCGATTATTTTTGTGTGCACTAAGATTTGTTTATTTATGATGATGCCAATAATCCCACCAATTTTAACAAGTGAGTTAGAAAAGGAGTTGACACGCGAAAAATTTGTGAGAGTTACCAATAAAGGGCAAAATATTATATACGATTTTGCCGCAAATGAGGCACCACTCTTGATGCGTGAAGTTGGTCGTTTGAGAGAATTGACTTTTCGATCGGCCGGTGGCGGCACGGGCTTAGAGGTGGATATTGATGAGTACGATGTGTCAGATCATCCATACAGACAATTGATTGTTTGGGATCCTATTGATAAGGAGATTCTTGGTGGATATCGCTATATAATTGGGGATAAAGTTAAGATTGGAAGTAATGGTGTGCCAGAGTTGGCCACTACAGAGATGTTTCACTTCTCGGAGACTTTCATTAAGGAGTATTTGCCTTATACAATCGAGCTTGGTCGTTCATTTGTGCAGCCGCAATATCAGTCGAGTAAAGCAGGTGCTAAGGCACTCTACGCATTAGATAATTTGTGGGATGGATTAGGTGCTTTGGTGATTGAAAATCCATCTATCAAATACTTTTTCGGCAAGGTGACGATGTACACCCATTTTAATAGAACTGCAAGAGATTTAATACTCTCTTTTATGAATAAGTATTTTGAAGATAAGGAGCGTTTAGTGTATCCTTATGAGCCAGTTCAGATAGGCTTGACCGAAAATGAGTTAAAGCAGATATTTGTTGATCCCGATTTTGTGGACGATTACAAAGTGCTGGTGAAAAGAGTAAGAGATTTCGGGGAAAATATCCCCCCGCTTGTAAATGCTTATATGACTCTATCGCCCTCAATGCGAAGCTTTGGAACGGCAATAAATACCCATTTTGGAGATGTGGAAGAGACAGGTATTATTATAACTATTAAAGAGTTATACAAAGATAAAACCGATCGTCACATGAATACCTACAATAGAGGTTAGAGCTTAGATATCACTAAGCTCTAACCATCGAAACTCTTTCTCCTCCTGTATCTTTAATATTTCAGAGTAACGAGATGATTTTTCAACTAGTTTATCTACAGGTAAGGTGCCACTATTTATCTGTGAATTAAGCTCTTCTTTCTCATTTTCAAGTTCTTCTAGCTCTTTTTCTAATAATTCAAGTTCGCGCTTCTCATTGAATGATAATTTTCTAGCTTTCTCTTTGGTTGAGGCAACAGGATTCTCTTTCTGAGTGCTCTCTTTTTTTGCTACAGGTTTACTCTCTTTGGCTATTCGCTCTCGGGCATCATGTAGATCTGAGTAGTTTCCAGGGAAGTCCTTTATCACCCCATTGCCCTCAAATACAAAGATGTGATCAACTAATTTGTCCATGAAATATCTGTCATGGGTAACAATTAATAGGCACCCTTCAAACGATTGTAAATACTCTTCCAAGACGTTTAATGTGAAGATGTCCAGATCGTTGGTCGGCTCATCTAAAATTAAAAAATTGGGGTTTTTCATTAAAATCGTCATCAAATAGAGACGTTTTTTTTCACCTCCACTTAATTTGGCAACTTCGGAGTAGTGCATCTCGTTCGGAAAGAGAAAGTGGCGTAAAAAGGCAGCTGCATTCATCGATTTTCCGCTTCCAAGTGAGATGTTTTCTGAGATATCTGAAATGATCTCTATTACTTTCTTGTTCTCATCAAACACAATGCCTTGTTGGTGAAAATAGCCAAAAACGAGTGTTTCGCCAATTTCAATGGTTCCACTGTCGGGTTCAATAGCTTGGGTTAGGATATTTAGAAAGGTTGATTTGCCAGTTCCGTTGTTTCCAACTATTCCAACTTTCTCTTTGTGTGCAAATTTATAGGTAAATCCATCTAAAATTACTTTGGTGTCAAAACTCTTTTTGATGTCCGAAAATTCGATGATTTTTTTTCCTAGGCGAGTGGTCTTAATATCTAAATTTAGCTCTGCTTCTCGGGTCGATTGGGATGCTTTGTCTTTTAAATCGTAGAAAGCATCAATGCGATATTTAGCTTTAGTTGCTCTTGCTTGAGGTTGTCTATTCATCCAATCTTGCTCCTTTCGTAGCAAGTTTTTGGCGCGTTCAATCTCACTGTTTTTATTGAAAATGCGCTCTTCTCTCTTCTCTAAGAAATAGGAGTAGTTTCCTTTATAGTTGTAAAGCGTACGGTCTGCTAATTCCACTATCTCATTACATACACGATCTAAAAAATAGCGATCGTGCGTCACCATCAGTAGTGTTGCTTTAGATCTGTTTAGATACTCTTCGAGCCACTCAATCATGTTTAAATCTAGGTGGTTAGTGGGCTCGTCGAGAATTAAAAATTCTGGCTCGCTGATGAGTGTCGCAGCAAGTGCTACGCGTTTTTTTTGTCCTCCAGAAAGCTCGCGTATTGGCTGTTGGAAGTTGCTAATGTTTAATTCATTTAAGATCTGTTTGATGCGTGCTTCGTAGTCCCAAGCGTTTAGTTTGTCCATCTCAGTTATAAGATGACCAATTTTATCTTGATTCTCTTCGGTGAGAGCGGCTTCATATTGCTTAATGGTGTTAACCACTTCGTTATTTGTGGCAAAAACTGCCTCAATTACTGTGAGTTCTGGAGATAAGAGAGGGTCTTGAGCTAAATAACCCACACGGATTCCGTTTCGATAGATAACCTTTCCACTGTCAGGGGGTAGAGCTCCAGAAATGATGTTCATTAGCGTAGTCTTACCAGCTCCATTTTTTGCTATAAGTGCCACTTTCTGACCTTCATTTATGCCGTAGCTTAAGTCTTGAAAAAGAGCATTTTCGCCCCAATGGTGTGTCAATCCTTCTATTGAAAGGTAATTAATCATGATTTGTGCTGTGTTGAACTATTAAAACTCAAGAGGGGATAATGGATTTGACCCCTTTATCCCCTCTAAATGTATAATTTATGATGTTATAACTCGACTTGTGAGGTTCCCCAAATTTTATCTGAGTAATCTTTTATTGATCTGTCTGACGAGAATTTACCCATGCGGGCAACATTCAAGATTGACATTTTAACCCATTTGTCTTTGTTTAGATAGGTCTTGTCAACTTTATCTTGACATTCGACGTAACTTCTAAAGTCGGCTAAAAGCATATACTCATCATGATACAAAAGCGAATCAACTAATGGCTTGAATATTTGCGTGTCGCCATTAGAGTAATAGCCATTTGCAATCTGATCAAGAGCAAGCTTTAGTTCTTGGTCGTTGTGGTAGTAATATGCAGGATCGTATCCTCGGCTCTTCATGTGATATACTTGCTCGGTTGTTAGTCCGAATAAGAAGAAGTTTTCATGTCCTACTTCATCACGTATTTCAACATTTGCACCATCAAGAGTCCCAACGGTAAGTGCCCCATTCATTGCAAATTTCATGTTTCCAGTTCCTGACGCTTCTTTACCTGCAGTTGAAATTTGTTCAGATAAATCAGATGCAGGATAAACAAAATGACCTGTTTGTACATTGAAATTAGGAAGGAATACAACTTTTATTTTCCCTTTAATTTCAGGATCGTTATTTACAACATCGCCAATTGAGTTAATTAATTTGATGATTCGTTTTGCCATAAAGTAACCTGGAGCTGCTTTCCCACCAAATATAAATGTACGACTAGGAACATTTAAGTTCGGATTGGCTTTTAATTTGTTGTAAAATGCAATAATGTGCAGAGCATTAAGGTGCTGACGCTTGTATTCGTGAATACGTTTTACTTGTATGTCGAAAATGGAGTTTGGATCAACATCGATATCGGTCTCTTTTTTGATCCAAGTTGCTAATCGTACCTTGTTGTTATATTTAATGTCTGCCCACTCTTGGCAAAATGCAGGATCGTTAGCTAGTGGTTCAATTTTGCGGATCTCCTCTTGATAATTTCTAATCCAGTTGTCTCCAATCTTGTTTGTAATCAGTTTTGTAAGTGCTTTGTTGCTAAGCGCTACCCAACGACGTGGCGTTACACCATTTGTTACATTTAAGAATTTATTAGGCCATAAATTGAAGAAATCATGAAGTACATGTTCTTTTAATAGCTCGCTATGTAGTGCGGCAACGCCATTAATGTGGTGGCTGCCAACGCATGCTAGGTTTGCCATGCGAATGTATTTGCTTCCGCTCTCGTCAATAATTGAAAGACGAGATATTTTAGCTAAGTCGTTAGGGAACTTTTCGAAGCAAAGCGTCATAAATCGTGCGTTGATTTCAAAGATGATCTCTACGTGACGAGGAAGAATGCTTTGGAAAAG
>JAGPHP010000176.1 GCA_018055415.1 Breznakibacter sp.
TACCAACAAGTTACTACATTATCAATGGCGTAAAACGACTATTTCTGTTGTTGAACCCAGATTCTGCTTTTTGTTACAGTTTCACAGCTCTGGCCATCTCTCTTTTTCCTGGAGGGCCGGGAATGCGAAATACTTTAAACCCTACACGTTTAAGTTGCCTTCGAACTTCTCCTTTGGCGCAATAGGTGGTTAAAACAGCACCTTGATCTGCCGCAATTGCAATTTTGTCAAACACCTCTGGCGACCACATTTCGGGCTGAACTTCGGGCCCAAAGGCATCGAAATAGATCACTTGATATTTCTTTTGGGGAGACCAATCTAAAAGATTCTGGTTGATTTTGTGGAGTGTAAACGAGTTGGTGATTTTTACTGGTTTATTCCAATCTGCTTGTGTTATAAGGGAGTATAGCTCTTTGCTATTTGCACCAAGTTCTGTTGTGTAATTTAACTGTTGTATGGTTTCGATTGGGAGTGGAAGTAATTCAAGACCATCGTAGTTGAATGCAGGTGTAATATGGCTCATGGCGCTAACCAAGGCATTCAGCCCTGTTCCGAAGCCTATTTCTAGGATGTTAATAGATTTAGTTAAGGGATTCTCTTGGTGAAAAAAATCTAAACCTTCGGTTCGATATACATGAATTGCTTCGGTGATAGCTCCGTTTGTTGAGTGGTAGTGTTCATTAAGCGACGGGACAAATAGCGTATTCGATCCATCTTTTGAAATTTTTACTTCTAGTTCCATCTTTGGTGTTGCTATAATCTCCGAATCCTTCATTAGCAATCAATTCCTAAACTCTATTGAGTTAATGTGGGATGAAAAAATAAAAACCGTCGCATAACAGACGGTTTTTATTTTGCGAAAAAGTTTTGTTACAGTTTACCTAACTTCTCAAGAGTTGCATTTGATTTCTCAATCAACTCTCTTCTTAAGTGAGAATAGTACTTCTTAACCAGTTTAGGATTGAGTTTTCCATCAGGATGGTTAACTCGTTTAAGAAATTCATCACCGTTGCTCAGAGCTTCTGTAATTAATTCAGAGACAGCTTTTTCATCTGTGTTAGTTAACAGATGTTTGATGTAGCACTCCGAAACAATTTCTGTTGTAAGAAAATTGATATCCTTTTTAAGATCTCTTCTATTAGCCATAATTGATATATATTACATTGATTTAATTTCATTGGTTTTATTCGAATATGTTATTCCATATTTTTTCCAATCTTTAGAGCCTAGATTAAAGCAAATAGATATGTATTGTATTAAACTTTTACTAAAACCCGATTGATCATATTCTGTCCCATTCCCATAATCTTGTTTGAGCATATTGTTGAGGAATAGGCGATATTGAATGTTTAAACCGCCAGGTAATTGAATTCCTGTGAAAATTGAAGGTTGAAAAAGATTCGTTTCGCTACCCAAAAAACTTGTTTTACTTTTTTTAACGCTATTTTCAAAACGTTTTTCTTTATATGCCAAAGCAAGTCCTATTTCTCCCCCTCCATACACATAAAAGTTTTTTTCAACGTCCCCAATTTTCAGTGCAAGAGGAATGCCTAGAGTGTAGATGCGGCGTTTGATTGTTTCGTAAGGTATTGACTCAACTTTTTCACCCAAATCGTTTGTCGATTTAAATATTTCTTTTTCAGTAATAAAACCCACATTTTTTATGCTAACGCCAGTGAATATACCAAGATTTTTATTGAAGTCAACGTGTTTTTGATGCGTGTAGTTAAGCCATAGTGTAAATCGCATGTTCTGATCCGGATTCACACCATCTTTGGTTACTTGTCCGTTTTGAAAAAGAAATTCAAAAGAGTTTGTTGTATATATTTTAGTTTGAGCCGACAAATTTCCCGAAATGATTAATAGTAAGGCAATTGTGGTTTTAGTAATTATTGACATGTGTTATTTAAAATTTGGGTGAAGTGATTAAAAACCTTCATTTTTCAATTGCTTAACCCAGTTTGAAACTCTTGCTTGAGTTAACTCAGGTTCATTGTCCTCATCAATAGGTAATCCAACAAATTTCCCATCTTTAAGAGCCTCTGAATCGTCAAAATGGTATCCATCTGTACTGCAAGCACCCACTGTTTTTACGCCAAGTTTTGTTAGATTTTCATTTAACCAACTTATGGCATTCACAAAATGCTCAGGATAAGTAAGTTGGTCGCCAAGGCCAAATATCGCTACTGTTTTATTGCTAAAATCGATATCCTTAAGGCGTGGCGCAAATAGATCCCAATCGTTGCCTTTGGCTTCATTTTCCCACGTGTTTCGACCTACAGTTGAAATTCCAAAGATGATATGGGTGTATACTGAAAAGTCTGCTGGCTGAATGTTCTTAATACTTTTGACATCATTGCTTTCAAGGCTCAACTCTTTAGCAATGATATGCGCGCATTTATCCACACTCCCTCTCTCTGGGCCAAAGAAAATACCAATTTTACTCATAGTGCAAATTCTTTATAATTATTAATGGTTGGTAAAAATACAATTTTAGATAGAATAATAATAAATAGATTGCAAAATAAAAGAGGTTTCTGATTGAGGCTGCGAAATATCTTGTGTTTACACAAAATATTTCGCAGCCTCGATACACCCTTTAAAGCCGTGATTAGCCCAAGCGTATCACATGCTTATTCCACATACATTTCATATATATCCCACATATATCCCACATATATCCCACATATATCCCACATATATCCCACATATATATCACAAATTTGATCATTTTTTTGTGTTATATCTATGATTAATCTTTTTTATTAGTTGAAAATATACGTGATGTATAGGATATGCCTATAAGTTAAGGTGAGCATAAGGTGATCTTGGTGTATCCTGATCTGTCACGACACTTTTTATTTCGTGCTGATAAATTGAGCTCGAGAAAAGGGTAGGGCATTGTCAGGGCGATCATGTCACTCATTGATCTCAAATGAGGTGAAATTAGGTCGATCATAAAAATGTAGAGTAAAATTTTTTCAATCGAAGCTTGAGTTCGAAACCTTTGGGATAAGAAAGTTGGGCTTTGTTAAAAACTGATAGTGTCAAGAAGTGAATTGTTAATATGTGTTTTGTATTAAAGAGGGTTTAGTGGGTCAAATGTTGAATTTTTGTAATTTGTATTAGTGTGTAAATATTTGATGTAATGTCTTTTAGTGGTGTCGTTAAAATATTTGCGAATAGCTATTCATTTAGTTGTGAGATTTAAGAGATGCCGCTTTGTTAACGAATTTTATATATAATCTTGCAATGTTCTCGACGAAGTTGTGTCGAGAGTTTAATTCTGTTTTTACATGCAAATTATATTCAGATGAGAAAAAACTTACTTTTTTTATTATTTACACTTGGGATAAGCTTGAGTGTGATTGCTCAAACAGTAACAACCAATCCGTCACCGGTGGTTTCTACAGGGAGTGCAAAAATTATTCTAAATCAGTCAACTGGCACTGATTACTATATTTGGACATGGGTCGTAGCTGGAGGCACAAGCGTACCTGCTTATTCTGATTGGAATGGTGCTATTAATGCTTCTACTAAATTTACGAGCGAGGGGAGTGGTGTTTTCTCTTTTAACATCGCATCATTAAAGAGTTTTTACAATTTGTCAGATGCACAACTTGCAACAGTGACTCAGATTGGTCTATTAGTCAGAAAAGCCGATGGCACTAAATTAACTCCAAACGATTTGACTTTTGCGGTATCTCAGGCTCCTATTCAACAGTATAGTGGAGGAGAGGGCACGTTAGCATTGCCTTATCTTATTTCAAATAGTGCCGATTTGATAAAACTCTCAACCACTAAAACCGATTGGGGCAAATGTTTTAAGGTTACGGCTGCTGTTGTGGCTACAAATGTTACATCGCCTATTGGTGATAGCTCAACCCCTTTTACTGGATCTTTTGATGGAGGAAACTTTGATATTTCAGGATCTTCATTGAGTGGTGCAAGTGATGTAGCTTTTTTTGGTGTTATTAATGGCGCATCTATAACTAAAGTTTCATTACGCAATGTAAATATCAGTGCTACAGGTAATAATGTGGCTGGTTTTGTAGGCGTTTCTATGGGGAATTCTTCTGTGACGGGCTCTTCAGTAACGGGCTCAGTAAATGGTCAAGGTGGAGGTGTTGGAGGTTTTGTGGGCAATCTTAAAAGTGGAAATATTTCAACATGTTATTCAGCAGCGTCTGTTACTTCTAATTATGGAAGCGGTGTAGGAGGATTTGTGGGCATACAAACGGGTGCAACAGCTGTTATATCAGATTGTTATGCGATGGGTGCTGTTACTGCGACTTCGTCAACTGCCGTTGGTGGGTTTGTTGGAAAGCTTGATAATAGTGCAGCAATTTCAACTTCTTATGCTACTGGGAATGTGACTTCGGGAAATGAATATGTTGGTGGATTTGTGGGTGCTAGCTATGGCTCGATACAAAACTGTTTTGCGGCAACTGGTACCATAACTGCTTCGGGAAGCTATGTTTCTCAATTTGGTGGGAATAATAATGGCGAGAATATCTCCGCTGGTACTATTGCTTGGACGGGTGTATCTCTTTCATCAGGTTCATTTAGTGGTTTTGGGGAGAGTGGGGTTTTGAAATCGTCTGCCCCATTTAATACACAAGCCATGTTTGATGGTGCTGGTGGGATGGGTTTTACATTCTCATCTTCAAAATGGCGATGGGATGCAACTTCTTATCCTGCATTAGCTCTACCAACAGCTCAAACATATCCTTACCCTTTTTCTCAAAGTACTCCAATTATTAAGGTTGAAGCAAACGGTGATTTTAAAATATACCCAACTTGTGTAACCTCGTCGTTTACAGTTGATGGTGAAAATTTATCGAGAGTTGTGGTTGTGAGTC
>JAGPHP010000177.1 GCA_018055415.1 Breznakibacter sp.
GAGCTTGCGGAGCGGGTGGCGAGGACTTGTAGCCGTAGGCCGACGGGCAAAAGGGCCGATAAAAGGGGGCTAGAGACATTGCATGCGATGTCTGTACGCAGGGTTAGCCCTTTTGACCGGCACCCCCAAATAAAGACGCACAGCTGTGCATCTCTACTCTATTGGAAATAATCGAATTTGATCGACTAAAGCGCTATTTACATCCACATTCATATTCTCGTTCCAAGGCATAAACGCAAACTTGAGGCGATTGGTACCCTTGGCCAAATTTACCTTTACAGTGTTGGAATAGCCCCAGTTAGACCACTCTTTGTCGCCTCGCTGCGGCATAACAACGGTGCCCGCGAGGTTGTTATTGATATAGAGTGTTCGCAATGCACAGCAATTATTGGTATTCCAAGGGCCGCTACCATTGGAATAGCGCACATCGAGCATGTAATTGCCTGCCTCGGCAACGGTGGCCGTTACCTCAAATTCACGGTTTTGGGTGTTAGAGAGTTCGGCAAATCCAAGGCCGGTGTAATTGGTTACGTTGGCGGCTAAGGTTGTTTTGGTGCCTTTATCGATGGCTACTTCCATATAGTTTTTGCCTTCGAAACGAATTGGCTCGGAGGCAAACGAGCTCCAATTGAGAGTATCAACAGCTGTAACCATATAGTTTCCAGTATGGTTAATTGCAACAATGGTATCGGTAATGGTAGCTATTTTAGCGCCATTGTGATACAGATGATAAGCTTTTGCACCCGAAATAGAATTCCATGCGAGAGAAGTGCCATTTCGTTGTGCTTGAGGTGTTGGGAGCGTAAAGTGATTATCGACTAGATTAATCTTTTCGGTGGCAAACGACTTGTTATCGAGCACAATTTCCACTTGATGTGTACCCTCGATATTGCTACTCAAGAAAGGCTCGTTAAGCTCCTTGCCATCGAGTTTGAACGAAGCGATGTTCGCGCCAAAACCAGTGACTTTAATATTGAGGAGAGCATTTCGATATTTGAATCCTGTTAACTCTTTATTGCCCTTAAACGCCTCTGGAACGGCAGGAGAAAAACGAATACCGCCGGTCTCGAACCCGATGCCCATGAATACCCGGTGCACCATTGCAATATTTCCGGCCATACTCCACAACATCCGATCGGAATTAATCTCGGTACCGTAGTAGTCGCCATTGGAAGCTACAAAATTTTCGTAATTGGTTAAGAAAAGAGCACCCGCACGATAAATGGATGCCAATCCGTGTGTTAGTACTCGCTCGTTTTTAGCTTTAGCAGCTCCTAAATTCCAATATGCCTGCACAAAAGGCCAAACGGCGTTGTTGTGATATGGCGGGATCCCCGAAATTTGAGGATAGATACATGATGCCCCAAACTCGGTAAGTGGCGAATTTCGATAGACATCAACAGCTTGCTCGCTGCTAGCAACACCAAACAGAACAACCAATGCTTCGCCAAGTGCTTCGTAGCGCGAAGATTGAATGTAGGAGTCGCGACCATAGAGATATTGCGCATAGAAACCTTTATCGGCCATCCACAAATGGGTGTTGATGGCCACTTTAAGCTTTTGTGCACGACTGCTATAATCGCCTGCCTCAACGCCAAGCTCCTTGGCCATTTCATCGCAAATAGTTAATGCCATGTAGTGAAGCACGTTGGTGCCTAAATTCAATGAGTTATAGATATCTGCATTATCCATCCACTTCGGATAGGTTTGCTCGCGCCAATCTAAAAAAGAGGATTCCCCTTTGTATAGACCAGTGGTAGCATCGTAAACCACCATTTTATCATCTTCTACGCTATTTTTTATAACCTCAAAAGCATAACTTAACCACTCACGATTGCCCGTTGCTTTATAAATCTCGTTAGCCGCAAGTGCCCACACTACCCTATCGGACGAAACAGGCCATGCGCCTCCCGAACCGGTATCTTGCACAATGCGTCCTCGTTTCACTTTACGGCGCAAACTTACCATTGCCACATCGGGCTGGTGATATGCAAAAGCTAAGAAGATACTATAACTCACATCACGCGTCCAAACACCACCCCATTTAGCGCCCGTTCTAAACGTTGAGTCGGCCTCAATATTTATTAAAGCCTCTTCGAGCGACATTTTATAAAGGGCATCTACAATTGGGTAATCGCTTTTAAAAGATGGTTTTTGAGATATATCGCGCGACAATGACCACCTCTTTAAACGGCTAGCATTCGTATCGAGCGGATTTAAAGTCAGAGTAATGGAGTAGATATTACTATCTCCTTCGCGAACCATGGCGAGTCCCTTCTCGTCGAGGTTGCTAAAGTCCCACGAGAGTGGATAGCTACCGCCACAGATATAAACGGCCTTAAAATCGTTCTTAGAGATAACCTGACCTGTTGGAGTTATGTACGAGCCGCTATTCTCAAAAGAGTTAAAGATAGCACTCAAATCGACCCTAAAAGTATAGGAGTAGTTTATAGGGAGGGACGATTTATCGTTTGATGGTGCCGATTGGAAACGCTGTCCAAACGTGATGATAGGCGACTCATGTTCACTGTTGATATAAACCACATGATCGCCTCCTGCAAAAGCCTCGTTATCTTGCTCGTTGATACTAAACTTAAATTGTATTCGCCTGCTATAATTTAGATGAGCCGTTGTTTGATAATCAGACTCCACCGAGTTATCCTCTTTCACAACAGCGTGGTAGTCTCCTTGAACCACGCCATTGCTATTTAACTGATATTTTGAGGAGCTATACATTGTTTTGTTGCCACCATTAGAGCTGCAACTTAAGGCGACCATTGCCACCAAAAAGAGAGTAGTAAATCGTATCATAAAAGCTGTTTTAGCCCTATAAAGCTAGTGAAAAAGATTGAATCACAGCAACTTTACGAACTACGATTTCGACACGAAACCCTTGATTTTAAAGCATTTTAGAGCATTTTTATCAGTTTTCAAACGATTGCAACACCATCAAAAAAATATTCATCAAGGTTTAGCTTCTGCCATACTTGCAAGCTTATCGGCATACAAAATATTGAGTTTTTTGGCATTTTCATCCGAAATCTCAAATTTCAACTTTCCATCTTCATGATAAAAATTGACTACAGACCCTTTAGCCAAAGCATTAGGCTCTTCGGTAATAAGCAGAAAACCCTTTTCGCCACAATTTCTAATAATATTCTCTGCAAGGAGATCAAAAAAGGCATCTTTACCCACAAATAGAACCTGGCAAGGGGCTACTTTATTGGCCTTCGCAAAATCTCGTACCTCAATATCTTGAGAACCAATTTTTCGGTTTAAGGCAAGCTCGCGAAGGGTGTTTGAGAACTCCGACTTACCCACCACACCAATCACAAAACTACCCTGAAGTTGACTCTCATCCCACCCAATGTATTTAATGATGTTGAGAGTAAAATTTGCCATCATTTTTGAATCCTGAGCTTGTGCAATCGAGGTTGTCCCTAAAAAAAGGAGCAACAGAGCCACTCTAAACCAACCAGAACAAACCTCACTAACTAAAACAACTCTCTTCATACTTCAATTACTTTTTTTTAAAAAATAAATACCAACGATGATTATTAGTCGCAACCAACCATCTACAAAGGTATAGCGAGGCGCTAGGTCAGATGTTAAGTTGATAATAAGAGATCGTTTCTTTACCGTTAAGAAAAAAAACTAACCAGAGAAAGAGCATTTGATTAAAAAAAATTAGTAATTTAAGAGTCTAAACTTCATGCATTAAAAAATATTCGGGTATGCTAACAAATAAGAGAGTAAATCGTTTTTTTCAGGTCGATGTATTCACAGAGATTCCATTTAGTGGAAATCCTACAGGGGTGTGCATCTTAGAAAAACCTGCTGACGGCGTCTATTTAACAGCTTTAGCTTCGGAGTTTGGATTAAATCAAACCGCCTTTCTGGTAAAAGAGGAGCGAGGATATTCCATACGCTTTTTTACAAAATATTCGGAGGTTGTATTGTGCGCACACGCCTCCATAGCAGCCGCTTACATCCTTCACCAAATTGGAGAGGCACTACCTAAAGAGTCAGTCGTTTTCAGAACTTCCAAACACGATATATTAGTGCAAGTTGAAGAGGACGCTTACAAAGTTACACTTCCCGAATATCAAATAAAGCAAATTGACATTACACCCGACTTTGTGGAGATCACGGGGTTAACGCCAAATGAGCTTTACCAATGTTCGCACGATTGGTATTTAGGATACTACAAAGAGTATGAAGATTTGCGTAGAGCGCTGCCTCATTTCAGCAAAATGAAACACTCCGATTATGGTCATCTGGTAATTACCACGCAAGGACGTAAAGGAGAGGGAGATTATGTTCAACGAAGTTTTACACCTAACCATGGCGTTAACGAGGAAGATGTATCGGGCTCTGCTCAATGTGCTTTAGTTCCATTTTGGAAAGAAAAACTACATAAAAACCACTTCGAATCGCATCAAATGTCTAAACGTGGCGGTATTCTTATAACTCGCAGCATCGATGGAAAGATGGTTGAGATAATTGGAAAAGCAAGTTTGGTGATGGAGGGAAAATTCTAAATTGCTTCATCGAGATAAAACATTGAATAGCCTACAACGATTGATGTAGGCTATTATTATTTTAACACGTGTTAGATGTAAGAAATAATTTTATCAAACATTTAATTAACGTGAGTTCGATGTAAGAATGTACGTTTTCTTAAACTCCTTTTTAAATAACGTGAGTTCGATGTAAGAGTTCAACCATTTACTTCTCATCGTTTCACTAGAACAACCATTTCAAGCCCTGGATGTAAGTTCACGGTTTTAAGTGATTCACATCCTCATTAATTACTTGGGT
>JAGPHP010000035.1:0-5506 GCA_018055415.1 Breznakibacter sp.
CAAAAATAATCGTTGGAAGTGCTTTCACATCTGAAATGAGCGCCTTAATACACAACATAACACGAGAAATTTCACCCCCAGAAGCCACCTTACTTATATCTCCAAGTTTACCATTTTTGTTTGCCGAAAAAAGAAACTCTATCTTATCAATTCCATCTTCATGCATTAACTTCGTAGGCTCATTATAAACCTTAAACTCGGCATTTGGGATAGCTAACTCTCTCAACTGAGAGATTATACGGTTCTCAATTTTATCAAAAACGGCAGTTCGCGCTTTTGACAACTGTAGCGCCGAGTCGTAAGCGAGCTTTTCACTCCTTTCAATTTGACCTGTCAACTGCTCCAAATAAGCATCAAAACCCTCTATCGACTTCAGCTTTTGAGCCAAATCTGCCTCTATGGCAAGTAATTCTGCTACTGTAGCAACATGATGTTTTTTCTGCAAAGAGTATATATGGGTCAATCTTTCAGAGACATAAGTTAATCTCTCTGGCTCAAATTCCATCTTCGAATTGATGCCATCAAAATCTAAGGCAATATCCTTCAACTCCAAATAGAGCGCCTCTAATCTATTTTGATACTCTTCACCATTGGATACAAAACGACTTATGCGTTTAAATACGGTTTGGACCTCTTTCACTTGGGGCAAAACAGAGTTCTCCTCTCCCTGCAGCAAATTCAAGGCCGACGACATGCCAGCCTTAATCTCCTCAACATGCGAGAGTCGCTCCAGCTCCAACTCTAGCTCAACTTGCTCATTTTCTTGCAATTTAGAGGTCAACAACTGATCGTATTGATATTTCATATACTCCTCATCTGCCTTCTGACGCTCAATCTGCTCAATTAACTCTTTTCGCTCTAAAGTCAAACGTTTATACTCGGCAAAATGGGTTCGAAAAGCGGCTACCAAACTGTCCGTTTTGGCCACAGAATCAACCACTTCAAGCTGAAACTTTGAATTAGAAATCAGCAAATTCTGATGCTGTGAATGCACATCGATCAGCCGTTCGGCAACCGATTTTAAAATATTTAAATTTACGGGAGTATCATTTATAAATGCACGCGTTTTGCCTCCTGGTAATGCCTCGCGTCTCAATGTTGTTAGAGGCTCAAAATCGATATCATTCTCCTCAAAAAGCGGTTCAAATCCATACCCTTTGATATTAAATAAAGATTCAACAACACATTTCTTCTCTGGATCGAGCAGTGTTGACGAATCATTGCGAGCCCCCATTATAAGCGAAAGAGCTCCTAGAATAATTGATTTTCCAGCGCCTGTCTCTCCCGTAACAACCGAGAAGCCATCATCAAAAGTGATATGCAACTCGTCAATTAATGCGTAATTGGTTATCGATAAAGATTTCAACATCTATATACTCAAATTAAGTTCTAATTACTTGATTTTAAAGCTGCATCATATTTTGTACCATTAGCAGGATCTACCTCTTTTAATATTTCCAAAACTTTGGTCTTCTCAACCTGATTAGCCTCTGTAAAAATATTCATGATCTCTTGAGATTTGGCATCAAAGAAAAGCTGAATCGCAAAAGTTGCGGGTTTTGTTCGTGTAACCTTTCGAACTCCCTCAAAAGCCTCCATCATCTCCGTTCGAGCTTGCGCCATTTTGGTGGACATATTGTCTAACGACAAACGATGATATGCGTAATATGATTGTCTAAGCGGCTTAACCTGCTCATCGAGCCAATCGGTTACCATCCAATATCTATTGCGTTTACTTTCAAACGCTTTCCATCCAGGCTCTTGAGCACTCTGTGCGCGGCTCACAATTTGCTGAGCTTTAACAAAATAGGGGGTTCCACCCATGTTGGAAAAGCTATCATAATCGAATCCTAAAATCATGTGCGCATAAAATGCCATTATTGCAATCAAATTCGAATCAAAAGTGTTCGGATTATAGACCATTGGCTGATACTCCGTATATTTACACTGAAACTTCTCATCTAAGTAATTGAATAATACGGTGTAATAACTCGATCCATATACAGGCCTTCTGGCTTGAACTTGAACAGTTCCTTCAAACTCATCAACCGAAATAGCTCGCGTAATATTTATTAAAAACGAACACTCAATCCTCTCATGCTCGGCAAAGACATGCTCTGTCCATTTTTGACCATTCATGAACTCATTAAGAGACTGTTGCATTGTCTCAAATACCTTTTTATTAATACCCTCCACTTTGGGAGATATCACCTGAACATTACACTTAAGCTCTTGAGCATGAATCAACGAACCAATCCCCAAGAGAAAAAAAGATAAAAAAAGTGATTTTACAATTGATCCTCTACCCTTTTGATGTATCATAACTGGTATTTATAAGTTATATGTCTGAAACCATAAATTATGGCAATAGTTCACTCAATTTAACAACAATATCTTTAGCCACCTCCAACTTACTCTTTAACGGATACTCTTCAATCTTATTATTTCGATCAATAATAGTAATTTTGTTCGTATCAACACCAAAACCAGCACCACTATCCTCTAGCGAATTCAAGACAATAAAATCAAGATTTTTCTTCTCTAACTTTGCTTTCGCATTAGCAGCTCCATTATTCGTCTCAAGCGCAAAGCCAACCAATAATTGGTGTGCTGCTTTTCGACGGCCAAGTTCTGCTGCTATATCGGCCGTTGCTTCTAACTCAATATTCAATTCACTCTCCACGCGTTTAATTTTACTGCTAGAGACAGTTTTTGGTCTGTAATCCGCTACCGCAGCACACGATATCGCGGCATCCATCTTCTCGAAATTAGCCATAACAGCATCATACATCTCTTTTGCGCTAGTTACTTTAACAACCGATATCCTTGGATGCTCTGTTGTTATTGTAACTGGCCCTGAAACAAGAGTTACTTCAGCGCCAAACTCAGCTAAACACTCTGCAATCGCATATCCCATCTTGCCACTCGAATGATTGCCAATAAAACGAACAGGGTCAATATGTTCATAAGTAGGACCGGCAGTAACAAGCACCTTTCGTTTTATCAAATTCGGAAGCTCCTGACGAATTATATCCGCAAAGAAATATTTTATGCATTCAACAATAACGGCGGGCTCCTCCATGCGCCCCTTTCCATACAACCCACTAGCTAACTCACCTGAACCAGGTTCAATAATTTTATTGCCGTACGAAATGAGTTTTTCCAGATTTGCTTGAGTGGAAGGATGCAAATACATATCCAAATCCATTGCTGGAGCAACAAAAACAGGACATTTAGCTGAAAGATAAGTTGTTATAAGCAAGTTATCACAGATACCATTAACCATCTTGCCCATTGTATTGGCAGATGCAGGTGCAATAATCATCACATCAGCCCATAACCCTAAATCCACATGACTATGCCAAGTTCCATCACCCGTATTGAAGAACTCACCTAAGACAGGGCGTCCTGATAAGGCAGACATTGTAACAGGAGTTATAAACTCCTTTCCTGCGGCACTCATCAAAACCTGAACTTCGGCTCCCTCTTTAACCAACAAACGAAGCAGTAATGCCGATTTATAAGCTGCAATACTACCTGTTACTCCTAAAATTACTTTTTTCCCTTTAAGCATCTTCGATGTTATTGATTCCTATCATTGTGAAAACACAATTGACAAAACGAATTTAAACAAAAAAAGATAAAAGAGACATTTCTGTCATCTTCTATCTTAACTTATTGCACCATCAACCGTTATTGAGGCGATTATTTTATTGCAATTAAACCTCTTCGCTCGGATATTTATGCTCAATCTTACCCTCCGAAAACTCTTGAACAGAGATTGAAACAGGTTTTGGTAAACGCTCATAATATCGAGAGATCTCGATTTGCTCACGATTCTCAAACACCTCTTCCAAATTATCGGTAAGAGAGGCAAAATCTTGTAACTTTTTAGTCAACTCCTCTTTCATACCTACACCAATTTGATTGGCACGTTTTGCACAAATCACAACCGACTCATAAATATTACCGGTTTCAGCAGATAACAATTCGGTATTCCAAGTAATAGTTGAACCTGGTGCATTTAGTTTTTTGTAATCCATATTACTAAATATATTATATGTACTAAATTTTTAAAAACAACACTAATTAATTAAGACAGATGTCTCTTCAAAAATCTTATTTGCTTTTTTAGAATAAACACTTTGGGGAAACTCATTTACAAACGAATAGTACTCATCCAAACAATCTCTTAATCGATCAGCTTTTTTAGCCGGAACACTCTTTATTGCTTGTATATACTTCGCATCTAAAATCAAAAATGACAACTCTTCTCTATATTTGGTGTCTGGAAACTCTTTCAAGCTATTTTGAGCCGCAATAACAGCACTCAAGTAATTATTTGCTCCCATATAATCGCCTAAATCGTAATACAACTTTGCGTTTAAATATGATTTATAGACAAGTTTATCTCTCAACTCCTTCATCAAACGATTCACCTCACCTACTTTAACCCCGTTAGGATAATAGGACAGATAAGCAGAAAACTCATTCAAAGCATTGTAAGTGTCCTCTTGATCGAGACGTGGTTTTGGCGACAACAAATAGTAACAATATCCATTTTTAAACATTGCATCCTCCGTCAACTCACTGCCAGGATAATCTTTCACAAATTGCTGATAGTAATATTGTGCCATCACGTAGTCTTTAATTTTGTAAAGACTCTCCGCATACGTAAAAGTAACCTTTTCACCCTTTTCTGATCCTCTAAAGATATTCACTAATTCATCAAATAGAGTATTGGCTTTGATATATTGCTTTGCCTCATAATACTCCATTGCTTTGGTGTATTTTAACTCATAGTCATTGCTTTTCAGCAGTCGTTGATAGGGACTACACGAAACCATTAACAACAATATAACTCCAAGAAGAATTTTATTCATAGATAAAACAGAAAATAGTGTGCAAAGATACTTTTAAATTTATTCAATCTCAAATAAAAAGCAGAAAGAATTTTTGACGTCAATTTCAAATAATCAATCTATGCGAACAAACGTTTAAATCATGATTTTGTTATAAAAATGTATATTTACACGAATATATATTCAACAATTGTTAGTTATGACTGAAACATTAAAGAAAATTTGCGATTTATGAAGATAAAAGAGATTACAAACAAGGTACTTCACAACGACAAGACAGGTGGTATCCTACTAATAATAACCACTTTAGCTTCGTTACTTATTGCAAATTCCCAATGGAATACCCCTTACATCAGCTTTTGGCAAACCAAAGTAATAGGACTATCCCTAGAGCATTGGATTAATGATGGACTAATGGCCATTTTCTTTCTTTTGATAGGATTAGAGCTCGAGAGAGAGATTTACATAGGCGAACTATCTTCGAAAAAGAAGGCCATTTTACCTTTTTTTGCTGCTCTTGGAGGGATGTTGGTACCAGCAGGGATATTTTTAATCTTTAACAATGGCACCAACTTCCAATCAGGGGCAGGTATTCCAATGGCCACAGATATTGCGTTTGCGCTTGGAATTCTTTCGCTTTTTGG
>JAGPHP010000035.1:5606-16237 GCA_018055415.1 Breznakibacter sp.
TTGGAGGGATGTTGGTACCAGCAGGGATATTTTTAATCTTTAACAATGGCACCAACTTCCAATCAGGGGCAGGTATTCCAATGGCCACAGATATTGCGTTTGCGCTTGGAATTCTTTCGCTTTTTGGGAAACGAGTTCCTCTCTCGCTTAAAGTTTTTCTGACTGCGCTTGCCGTAATCGACGACTTAGGAGCTATATTAGTCATTGCAATATTCTACACTCAAAACCTTTCGCTTCTATATCTTGGATTAGCGTTACTCATGCTCATTATACTTATCGTATTAAACAGATTGAAAGTTCACGCCCTACTACCCTACTTCATTGGTGGTGTTGCAATGTGGATTTTCATGCTTAATTCGGGTGTACATGCTACCATCACGGGTGTTATTTTAGCCTTTGCTATACCTTTCCGATCAATCAACAAGAAATCGCCAAGTCATTATCTACTAGACATCTTACACTCACCCGTTACGTTTATTATACTTCCAATATTTGCATTAGCAAACACGGCTATTGAAATATCTAGCAATCAGAGCGAATTAATTACTTCAACACTTGGCATTGGCATTATTGGAGGATTATTAATTGGGAAGCCGCTTGGAATAGCACTCTTTTGCTACATCTCAACACTTCTTGGATTTACCAAATTACCCTCAGACATAAAATGGAAGCAGATAATTAGTGTCGGATTTTTGGGCGGTATAGGATTTACCATGTCCATTTTCATTGCGCTTTTAGCATTTTCAGATAGTTTAATTATCAATAATACAAAACTACTTACTCTAATAGCATCACTTTCGGCGGGAGTGATAGGATATCTATTACTAAATTTCACCTTAAAGAAGAGTCCCAAATAAACAAAAGAAAAACCGTTATTATATATTTTTAATAAATGGCAATAGATTTTGAGGAAAGAAGCACGAAATAACTCAAAAATATTAACTTTGCGACACTAATTTCTAAAGGTTTATATCGTGGATATATTTGACAGATTAAAGCAAGGAATGGGACCTCTTGGACAATATAGCAAAGAGGCTCATGGTTATTTTACTTTCCCAAAATTAGAAGGGGAGATAAAACCTAAGATGATTTTCAGAGGGAAAGAGGTTTTAACTTGGAGTTTGAACAACTACCTAGGTTTAGCTAATCATCCTGAAGTAAGAAAGGCCGATGCCGAGGCTGCTGCTCAATACGGTATGGGCTATCCAATGGGTGCTCGTATGATGTCGGGTAACAGTACAAAGCACGAAGAGCTTGAGCAAAAACTGGCTGAATTCGTAGGCAAACAAGACGCTTATCTTTTAAATTTTGGTTACCAAGGTATGGTTTCAATTATCGATACAATTGCTTCGCGTAACGATGTAATTGTATATGATTCTGAATCGCATGCCTGCATTATGGATGGTATTTTCCTTCATAAATCAAAAGGAGGTAAGAGTTTCGTATTTCCACACAATGACATGGAGAGATGCGAGAAAATGCTAGGATTTGCTAAAAAGAATGCAGAACAAAATGGTGGAGGTATATTAGTTATTACTGAAGGCGTATTTGGAATGGCAGGCGATTTAGGAAAACTATCACAAATTGTTGAGTTCAAGAAAAAATATAATTTCCGTTTACTTGTTGACGACGCTCATGGTTTTGGAACAATGGGAAACACTGGTGCTGGCGTAGGCGAATACCAAGGATGTCAAGCAGGCATCGACATCTATTTTGCTACATTTGCAAAATCAATGGCTGGAATCGGTGGATTTGTAGCATCTGAAGAGAGTGTGATCAACTACCTTCGTTACAACATGCGTTCTCAAATTTTCGCAAAATCACTTCCAATGCCTATGGTTATTGGTTCACTTAAACGTTTAGAGCTTTTAAGAACTAAGCCTGAGTTGAAGAATCAACTTTGGACGGTTGTAAATGCTTTACAAAAAGGATTACGCGAAGAGGGCTTTGAATTAGGTGATACAGAATCACCAGTTACGCCAGTGTACTTAGATGGAACAATTCCAGAGGCTACTCAATTGATTATGGATTTACGTGAAAACTATAGCGTTTTCTGTTCTATTGTTGTATATCCAGTGGTGCCAAAAGGTGTTATTATGTTAAGACTAATTCCTACAGCAGCTCACACGTTGGCAGACGTTGAATATACCATCAAAGCATTTAGAGAGATTAAAGAGAAACTTGTTGCTGGAAAATACAAGAGCGATAAAATTCCAACTCTCGCATAAAATAAAGACAAAAATTAAATAAAAAAAAGGGAGCCATTATGACTCCCTTTTTTTATCTCATCTAAAATCTTCTCGTTCCCAAATATCGCTCTGCCTCTAATGCCGCCATACAACCAGTTCCAGCCGCTGTAATTGCTTGTCTGTAATGTTTATCGGCAACATCACCACAAGCAAAAACACCAGGAACATTTGTTTTTGGAGTCCCTGGTATAACATTAATATACCCCACTTCATCTGTCTCAAGATAATCTCTAAAAATATGTGAGTTAGGCTCGTGTCCAATAGCCAAGAAGAAACCATCAATTTTAATATCAATCTCTTTTTCTTGAGCGGTTCCTTGCTTTTGCACCAGAATTGCACCCTCCACAACACCATCGCCATATAATCCCTTGGTATTACACTCCCACATTATTTCAATATTTGGAGTTGCCAAAACGCGATCTTGCATCACTTTAGAAGCGCGCATTTGATCTTTTCGTACAATAAGATATACTTTGCTGGCAATATTTGATAAATAAAGTGCCTCCTCGGCAGCTGTATCACCGCCACCAACTACAGCCACTGCTCTATTTTTATAGAAAAAACCATCACATGTTGCACAAGCAGATACACCCGACCCAGCATATTTCGCCTCATCTGGAATACCTAAATATTTAGCCGTTGCACCCGTTGAGATTATTAAAGCATCGCATAAAACAGTCTTAACACCATCAATAACAATCTTGTAAGGCGCTTGCGACAAATCGGCTTCAGTTGCTACGCCCCATCTAATATCGGCACCAAAACGTTCAGCCTGCTGTTTTAAATCTTCCATCAACTCAGGACCCGTTATACCCTTTGGATAACCAGGAAAGTTCTCAACTTCAGTAGTGGTTGTTAACTGCCCACCTGGTTGCATCCCTTGATAGAGAACAGGCTTTAAATTTGCACGGGAAGCATAGATTGCAGCGGTATATCCTGCTGGACCCGAACCTATTATGAGCACCTCTACTTTTTCAGTTTCACCAACAACAAACGTCGATTCCGTTTGCACTTTCGTATCCATTTTTTTAAAGAATGACATATATTCGATTTTAAATATTTACAATAATACATTTGTAATCTCAAAAGAGATGCCAAAAAGAGATTTGCGACAAAACGTCACTATTCAAACAAAACTTCATAAAAAAGGTTTACTATTCCATTCTCATGATGCTATGGGATTATGGCCTCAAAATTCACCCAGCGACTTGAAATGCCACCCACGCACCCCAATCCATTCTCGACATTAGAATAGACCTGTACCGGATCAAGAAAAGGGACTCCTAAATAGCCTTCTGCAATTTTTCGACTTCTATAATACTCAAAATATTCGGATGAAAGAGAGTATATTCCAAAACTCACACTCTTACGCACCAATAAATCATCATTTATAAAATACGATTTTGGCAAAGCAATCGAAATAACGTAGTTCATACCATCAATTTCAGCATCAGTGAATAACCCTTGAAAGTCGATACCTTTCCATAATCCTGTTGATTGAATGGTGGATAAAAACACTTTATCTGTCTTTAAAAAGTCGATCTCTTTAATAACGGTTGGAGAATCAATAGCTGCTTGAGTGATTGAATAGATAGAGAGCTGATAAAAATTAGCTAGGTCTATTGAATCTTTAAACGCAATTTTACAAACCATTAACGTATCTCTCTGCTCTACCGACAAACTAACAGCAGATATTGTATCTACTTTCATGGTGGCAAGAGGTTTTGGAACTGTTGTTTGCGCACGCGTCAAGACTAATTCAACCGATTCAAATTCAAGACGATACTTTACCTCCGATCGAACTTTTAATGAGGGTAATTCAATCCAACTAGTATCGCCACCACACTGTTTCGAAAGGACTAAAATTGAGTCTGCATATACAGAGAGTGTCCCCTCCTGAGTTATAGAGCGACTATCATTACTCGTTATTGGAGCACTTTGTCTAATATTAACTTTAAAAATAGAGTCCTCCTCTAAAAAAGAGTACAAGACGATTCGCAATGGCTCTGGAATTGGTTCATAGGTAAACTCCTTTTCACATCCAACCAAAAACAATCCGACTACGGTAGATGCCGCCAAAAAAACTACGGTTATAAGCCTTTTTTGAATTGCTAAACACGTTTCTACAAGTCTCATATCTAATAAATTAAAACTTTGCTGTAAATCGAATATACGGCACTGGAATTGGCACAACACTTAATTGCTGAAGCTTTCGAGTAATCGTGCCATCCTGGTTTTGCATATCTTTTGTATAAAGAATAAATGGATTCTGATGCCCATAGGCGTTATAAATACCAATATTCCATATTCGCTCGCCCCACCATTTACGCTTGCTGTGGGTTAACGATAAATCCATTCGATGATAAGGAGTCATTCGATAGCCATTGCGTGAACTTATTAAATCAACACTATTATTAATGCCCGAGCTATTGAAAGATGTTGGCATAGTTGGAGAGTAATATTTTTGTGTGGGTAACGTTATTGGTGATCCTGTGTTGTAAACCCAATTAATTCCAAATTCCCAACCACTTTTAAACTCATAAGAGGTTGATATTGAAACTGAATGCCGATGATCGTTTCGTGCAGGAAAGGGGTCATTGTTATCAATCTCATCAAACTGATGCTCGGTATTCGAAAATGTATAACCTAACCATCCCTGAAAGTGTCGCTCTTTTATTTGAGCAAATAGTTCAACCCCCTTAGAAACCCCTTCGCCAGCAGTTAAAAAATCAGACAAATTGGTTGAGACCCCGTAAATGCCTCCGCCATCCTTGACTTCGAGTATATTATGCAGCTCCTTATAGTATCCCTCGACTGAAAAAATTAACGATTTAAAGATATTCCACTCACCCCCTACCGAGTACAACTCTGAATAAACGGGTTTAATATCTTCGGTAACAGGAAACCACAAATCTGTTGGCAATGAAATCGATGAAGAGTTAACCAAATGCAAGAACTGAGATGTGCTGCTAAAGGCTGTTTTAGCTACTATTTTAGGACTGAACGCAAATCGAAGTGCCGCTCGTGGTTCAGGAGTAAGATAAGTTGAGCCCGAAGCAAAATAAGTTACCAAACGGATTCCAAGATTTGCTTTTAATCTTCGAGATATAGTCCAATCATCCTCCAAATACCCATGTAGCTCAACCCCACGAATTGGATTACCACCAAAAATGGTATCAATTGCAATATCGGCTTCTACCAATTGACGGCTCGTTTCGATCCCTGGCTGAAATGTATGCGCTGTTGAATTTATCCCAAATCGGAGGGTGTGATTTATGGATGGTCTATAATCGAAATCTATTTTACCAATAAAATCATGTACACCACTAAAATAGGATGAATTTGAGGTCAGGACGCCTTGATTTAAAACGTCATACTCTGTTGTATTATATTCATACTTAAACCTCGAATAAGCCAACTGACTATTCACAAAAAGCTGCTTATTAATAAGATAGTTCCAACGTAAAGACCCTAAGAGATTACCCCAATAAGCATTATTCTCGTCGCTTACTCCAATCGTTGTGGGAGTTTGATCGCCACTTAAATATTCTTGATAATTGTACTTTGTAAAAAAATTATCTTTACTAGAGAAAAAGGAGAAGAATAATCGACTTCGATCAGAAAACATATGATTTACTTTCCCATATAAATCGTAGAAATAGAAATTCCAGTTACCTGTGGTTGAAAATGGGATATTAAATTCTAGCATATCGTGAAACGTGCGTCTTAAAGAGAGCGAAAAAGTTGATTTATTTTTCACTAAAGGACCATCAAAACTCAATTTAGCAGAAGAGAGTCCAATACTTGCTAAACCTTTAAGACGTTCATTGTTGCCCTCCATTAGCTTTAAATCAATAACGGATGAAGCTCTCCCCCCATACCTTGCGGGAAAACCACCTTTTAAAACAGTCACTTGATTGATGGCATCCGAATTAAAAACCGAGAACAAGCCCAACATATGAGTAATTCCATAGAGAGGAACATCATCTAACAACACCAAATTTTGGTCGTTACTACCACCTCTAACATTTAATCCACTAAATCCTTCAGACCCACTACTTATTCCAGGCAACAAACTTATTGTTTTCACCAAATCATTTTCACCAAAGAAAGATGGAATCTTTTGAATTTGAGTAGAGGTTAAAACTATGGAACTCATCTGCGCATTAGAGATTGAAACAAGCTTTTCACTCTCCACAGAGACCTCATCAAGTAAAATATTACTCGTTAACTGAATATTTAAAAGTGTATCTTTTGACGGATTTAGACGAATTATTTTCGAGTTGTAACCTAGATAAGAAAAACCCAATTCAAAGCTATCGTTACCATCAATTTTTATACTATAATACCCATATCCATTTGTAGAGATAGACTTCATTGTCTTTAAGTCAATCACGTAAGCACCTATTAACCATTCATTTCCTTCGGATGCAGTTACTTGCCCATAGATAACACGAGTCCGATTACGTTTAGGTTCGAGAATAATTCGATTTTGAATAATTGAATAGTCAACACCACAAGTTGTAGAGATGACATCGAGAAACTGAGTTAATGTAAGGGTGCTGCTTGGGAGTTTGACGCTTTTCCCCAGATCAATTTTATTGGTATAACTAAAAATGTAATTAGAATTTGCTTCAATGGATTGTACAAACGAAATTAAGGTGCCACTATCTTTTGAGAAGTGTAGCACCTTAATCTCTTCTGCATTCACCTCATAATTAAATACAAGGTGAAGCAAAAAAAAGAGTGTAAATTTTATTTTATGGGTGTTTGGAAATAGCACCATTGGAGAAAAATATCTCCAAATTTAGTCACTAATAACTAATATACGGTTTTCAACAACAATTTTTTTCCCAAAATGAATAGAAAGTTCATTTATTACTTCAGTAAGATTCTGGTTTTCAAAAGATGTGGTCAATTTTGTTGTGTCATCATTTGCTTTAATAGAATAGGAATCGATCTCAGGATAGAGTTGCACTAACTGCTCAATTACCGATTTTAGAGATGCCTCCTTGAAGACAATTCTCGATGATCGCCAACTCAAATCCTCCCCATCAAAGCTCCCTGATTTAACGATTTCAGAACTAGAAGCTAATGCCATTTCGCCTTTATCAAGTGTAACGGTTTTGTTTCCGCTACTTACTAGCACCCTCCCCGTCTCAACTTTAACTTCAAAAGAGGCAGAGTCATTCTCCTTAACGAAGAATTTGGTACCCATAACTTTTACGCGTCCATTATGAAGTGCTACTTCAAATGATGAACCTGCCGATTTGCGAACACTAAAAAATGCCTCACCCGTTAGTGTAACCTCTCTAGTGGTACTCATAAAATCGGTACTATAGCTCAATTTGCTACCATTATTTAAGACAACGCAACTACTATCGGGTAAGTAAAATGTGTTTGTTCCATTTGTTGCAACCAAATCAACTCGATTAGTAACAAATGTGCTTATAGAGAGATAACCAACCACTCCAACTAATAATGCTGATGCAAAAATGGCAACCATCCTTAATAGTCGAGATGTATTAAATTCGTTGTGCTTAACAAACATTTTGCGTTTCATCGCTTGCCAATCGCACTCAACATCGATAAGACAAGCTGTTTTTGCTTTTTCAGATATCACCCAAGATTGCTTGTATCTGCTATAAGCAAGTGCATTCTCGTCATTTAGATGAATCCAATTTTCTAACTCCTTCTGCTCGGCGGGAGAAATATCCCCTTTAAGCGAAGTGATCACTAGATGCTCAATATGTGAATCTACAATTTTCATCGCCAACAATTAATGAAACTCTCCTAAAAAGAAGATATTCTGTCCCTCTACAACATCCTGTTCCTCAACTTCTTCAATAATTGGAAGTGCCGCCAATTGAATATCCTGTTCCTCTTCAGGGACAGTTAATAATTCGGTAACAAACTGAAATAAAAATTCCATACAATATCGTTATTTTACCCTATGACATCTATTAACATATAAACACGTACTCCATTTAGAAAATATTTACAAGAAGAGATCAAAAATCCATTTTGGAACAATGATGAGTGCTAAAATAACATCTGTGAGATTCTCTCTTAAACGCTTCAATGCGGAGGATATATGTGTTTCGACTGTTCGTTTTGATATATTAAGCTCATCAGCAATAGTCTGATTATCAATTCCATCAAAGCGACTCATCTCAAAGACTCGTTTCGTTTGAGGCGGCATAGCTGCAACAATAGAAGCAATCCGATCTTCTAATTCGGCCATTTCCACTTCATCATCCTCCACAAGGTTAATGGATTGAGAGTTTAAAATAACATTGTGATGCGCAGCATGTGTTTTACTTGACTTTAGTTGATTAAGGCATCTGTTTTTTACTGATTGATAAAGGAATGACTTTAGGCTAGTATGGATATTCAGAGTCTCTTTCTTTTCAAAAAGATAGAAAAACATCTCTTGAACCAAATCTTTAGACATTTCGACGTCTTGTAAATATCGATTTGCAAAGAGAGAGAGAGGACGATAGTACTCCTTAAAAATTGCTTCATACGCAACTTCATCACCTTTGATTAGGAGTTTTATTATATCCTCATTTACCATCAAACAAATACAAAAAATGAATAATCACAAAATCTTGTTGCAATATTACAAAATTGAGAAAATTATCGATTAACAAAAGCAATATTTCAAATTATTATTCTCAAAATGTACTACATAAAAATTCGCCTCACCCATCAATCCAAAAAATCATTTTAAAGTTGTAACTTTAACAAATTTTAAGAATAAAACATATGTAGTCAAATGGAGATCAACCAAATGATTAAGAGACTCGCTTCATCATTAACAATTTACCTCAATTTAATACTCTCTGTTAGCGGTTTTGCACAATCCAGCGTGAGCAAGCCGATCTTAATACCAACCGAGAAAATTTCACTACAAGAGGGGCTTCCCAATCATCATATTAGATCAATTATTCAAGATAAGAGCGGATTTATTTGGATTGGAAGTATAAACGGTCTTTTCAAATATGACGGTGTTAACTTTGAGTGGATTAACACATTTAGTTCAACAAGAAAAAATATCCAAAACAGTGTGGTAAACGCCCTTTTTGAAGATCGGGAGGGTGATATTTGGATAGGAACATCTGGCGGCCTGGATAAACTTGACACAAAGTTTAATACAATAGTGCATTATAAACAGATTAGTAAACCCAACTTTGACCACCTACATGTAGATAGTTGTATAAATACGGGCGAAGTAAGAGATATCAAACAAGACACGCTTGGCAGACTTTGGATTGCACTCTATGGAGGTGGTGTAAACTGTTACGATCCCAAAACCAGACTATTCACACACTTCATCAACAATAGAAGTGGTTCGTTAGCACATCAATCAAATCTTATAAATGGACTTTTTCTCGACCCAGATGGAACACTCTGGATTGCCACAGAATCGTCGGGTATATTCAAAATGAATGTCTATTCAGAGAATCAATTAACACATATTAGTTCGGTTGAAGATGGGATATATAGTTCTGTTTTTAGAGATAAGAAACAGCAATTATGGACTGGCTCTTGGATTAACGGTCTTGTTCAACTTGAACCTCAACCGTTGTTTTGTGAAAAAATTCTATATGATCCGTTAAACAATCGAAATACTGTACGCTCGCTGATGGAGGATCATAGCGGCAAGTTATGGGTTGCAACCTTTAGAGATGGTCTTTTCTTATATAATTCGCTCTCAAACAATTGGACGCCCATTGTTTATGACACAAATGGTAAGGGAGATATTGCAAAAAACATGACCACTTGGACATTTTTTGAAGACAAATCGGGACTCATTTGGGTGGGCACATGGGGAGATGGCATCTATAAACTCTCTCCAAATAGCGATGATTTTCAGACGATCTATCTCTCTGATGAATTTAAGAGCACAAATATCCTCACGTTTTTCAAGATGGATGCTCAAACGATCTTAATTGGAACAGAGACACAGGGGCTTCTGAAATTCAACACAAATAGCAAATCAATCTCGAGAGTTGAAACAACAGGTAGAGCCATTAAAAACATACGAACCATTGTTAAAGACAGAGAGGCACTATTTGGATTGGCGGCGATGATGGAGTCTTTTCAATGAAAAACAACCTAATAACACCCATCAATATTTCAAAGAATTTCGCAAATGTTTACTGCATAGAACCATACAAAAACAAACTACTTTGGATAGGTACACATGGTGATGGGCTCTTTTTAATTGCTAGTCAAAAAGGAGTAGTTGCAAACTACAAACAAGAGTCGAATAACGACAACTCTCTATCGGCAGATATTATTTGGGATGTTCATTGTGACGGTAAAAATGGCATCTGGATAGCAACACCGAATGGTCTAGATAAGATAACGATTGAA
>JAGPHP010000178.1 GCA_018055415.1 Breznakibacter sp.
TTGTTATTGTAACGCATAACATGCAACAAGCATCGCGTGTGTCGGATAAAACTGCCTTTTTTTATTTGGGCGAACTAATTGAGTACGATGAAACAAAGAAGATATTCCTAAATCCAAAAGTTGAAGCAACACAAAACTATGTGACAGGTCGTTTTGGTTGATTATGCCTCTTTTTATTCGAGTTTAACTAATTAACAATTAATCATTAATAACTAATAATTAATATGAAGCCAATAGAACAAGATATAAAAAATTTGAAAGGTCATCATGCCCAAATGTGGGAGCTTGTTGAGAGCCAAATAAAAAAAGCGTTTATTGCTTTTGAAACCAATAATAAAGAGCTCGCTCGCGAAATTATTACTCGTGAAAAGACGGTTAATATGCAGGAGCTTGTGGTAGATCATCACTGCGAAAACTTCATTGCTCTTTTTAATCCAGTAGCCATTGATTTGCGTTTCGTAATTTCTCTATTAAAGATTAATAATAATCTTGAACGCATTGGCGACTATGCTGAGGGTATTGCAACTTATGTTTTAAATCATCAGGAACGCCCATTTGATAAGGGTTTGACGGCGGATTTGCACTTAAAAGTGATGATGGATACCACCACTCAAATGATTGAAACTGCTCGCACGTCGCTTATTAAGGAAGATAGTAATATGGCCTGTAGAGTTTTAGGTATGGATGAAAAGGTGGACGATATAAATAAGATGGCTATTCCAATTTTGGCTAAGTATGTGGCTGAAAATCCTTTACAGGCCGAAGATTTTCTTCATCTGCACGCCGTGATTCGCAGAGTTGAACGAATTGGAGATAGAATCAAAAATATAGCTGAGGATATTGTTTTTTATGTGGATGCAAAGGAGTTACGACATAAATCTAATTAACTTTGTTTCTTATTAATAATCTCGTTTATGAGTTATAGAGTTTTATTGGTTGACGACGAAGAGGATATTCTCGATTTTGTGAGTTATAATTTAAAGCAGCAAGGGTGGGAGGTTCAAACGGCAACCAATGGTTTGGAAGGAATAAAAGTGGCGCAAGAGTTCCATCCACATTTGATTTTGTTAGATGTGATGATGGATGGAATGGATGGAATGCAGGTGTGTAGTGAATTACGTCAGATACCCGAACTCTCACAAACCATTATTGCAATGTTAACTGCGCGAGGCGAAGATTACTCTCAAATTGCTGGTTTTAGCGCAGGTGCCGATGATTATATCACAAAGCCAATAAGGCCAAATGTGCTTGTTAGCCGATTGAAAGCGCTCTTGAAGCGAGTTGATTTAACTGTGAATAAAGATATGACCCCTTCTGTCTCTGATGAGCTGGTTATCGATCGTAATCAATATTTGGTTTTTGTAAAGGGCGTTGAAGTTAGTTTGCCCCGTAAAGAATTTGAATTACTAGCCCTTCTTCACTCAAAACCCAGTAAAGTGTTTGGACGTGATGAGATTTTTAACGCCGTTTGGGGAGATAATGTCTTTTCTGGAGATCGAACGATTGATGTTCATATACGAAAATTGCGCGAAAAGATTGGCGATGATTATATCGTTACAGTAAAAGGAGTTGGATATAAGTTTATGAAATAGATGGAGTTGAATTTTCTTAAAATACGAACTCTTGAAAAGCTTTCGCTAGTGATTACACTTTTTGTAGTGGTGTTACTAGCATTATCTCTCCTTTTAATTCAATATAGTTATTTCTTTTTAGTAGCTATCTTGTTTGTATTATTTGGTCCTGCTTACTACTTTATCTATCTTCTAGTTAATCGGTATGTTATATTTAGAGTTAAACCAATTTACCAAATTTTAACCAAAAGGGAGAGTAGTAATGCCGAAATTGCTGAGTTATATGATGGTAAAGATGTTGTTAGTCAGCTCGATAATGACATAATGGTTTGGGCTGCGCAGTCGGAAGAGGAGATTAAACGTCTTAAGATAATGGAGCGCTATCGTAAAGAGTTTATTGGAAATGTTTCACATGAGTTAAAGACACCCATTTTTTCAATTCAAGGATACATCTCTACGTTGATAGATGGTGGTGTTGATGATGAAAATATAAAGTATCAGTATCTCTCAAAGTGCGAACGTAACGTAGATAGGCTTATTAATATAGTCTCAGATTTGGAGGAGATTACCAAGCTTGAATCCAATGCAGTTGAGCTAAATAAAGGTAAGTTTGATATTGTAGGCTTGTGCGAGGAGGTTATCGAGGTTCATGGATTTAATCAAAATGAGCGCTCGATTAGAGTATCGGTAAAGAACGACTTTTTTACTTTTTGTGAGGTTTATGCCAATCGTTCGCGTATTGAACAAGTTTTGGTAAACTTGATTTCAAACTCAATTAAGTATGGAATTGAAGGTGGAAAAACAGTAATTAGTTTTTTTGATCTTTTTGATCATATATTAGTTGAGGTAAAGGATAATGGGATAGGTATAGAAAGTGCTGATTTACCACGCGTTTTTGAACGCTTTTATAGAGTTGATAAAGGACGTAGTAGAGCTATTGGTGGAAGTGGATTAGGCCTGTCTATTGTTAAACATATTATTGAGGCTCATAACGAGACAATTACAGTTAGAAGTGCCGAAGGGGTAGGGACTACCTTCTGCTTTACTCTACGAAAGGGGTAGGTTATTTTTTTGAGATGCGTGATATCTATTAAATCCCCAAACACCTCCAAACATTGTTGGAATAAGGATAATTATAGTTGTTAATTGCGACCACTTGCTGCCCTCTTGCATTAATGAGATAAGTGAAATTGTTAAGAGTGTTGATGCTGAAATCTTAATCGAGATTCGTGTTTGGTTATCGTATTTAGCAGTTAGTAAGCCAATTGTGAAAGATATGGGAATCATGCCTATTAAGTATATGCCTGATTCCCATATCTTAGGTGTTTGATCTGGTGTGAGTTCAAAAAGTCCAAAAATCGTAATGTGAGTTACTGTAAATAGCAATAAACTTACAAGAACTAATATTACTCTTTGTAATCTCATAATACTTTTAAAACCTCTTAATATAACAGCGTTTGCGTTTATGTTGTATGTGTTCAAACGATTTCCACATCTGAATGGCCACGTGGTTATCTTCAAGCATTCCAGTAGTTTCCACAAATTTTACTCCATCGCTATTTGCGGTTTTCCACAAGTCGTTCATTAAAAGTGCCGCAACGCCAAGTTTTTGAAAGTCAGGACGAACTCCGGTAAGCATAAGATCCATCTCTGATGGTTTTTTTAATGCCTGCATGATGTGCCACCAACCTAAAGGAAAGAGCTTGCCATTAGCTTTTTGCATTGCTTTTGAGAGAGAAGGAAGAGCAACTAGGAATCCAGCAATTTTGTCCTCTTTATCTAAAATGACTTTTACATAGCGAGGATTTAGCATTGGGAAATATTTGTTCACATAATAATCTATCATGTTTTGAGATAGCTTGAAGGTGCTAAATAGCTCCGTGAAGGCCTCGTTAAATAGATCAAATATGGGTTGTTTGAACTTCTCTAGTTCCGATTTTTGAGTGAAATTGAGTGCTTTTAATCCATAACGTTTCATAAGCATCTCTGCAACTGCAAATGACTTTTCTGGAAGTGCTTCTGGAAAAGTAATTCTAAACTCTACCCAATCTTTCTCTTTGATATAGCCTAGTCTTTCAAAGTGTGAACCGTAATATGGTAAGTGATAGTCTGAAGCGACAGAAGGCAATTGATCGTGCCCTTCGATGAGTAAACCTTGATGATCGAGATTTGAAAAACCTAGTGGGCCATGAACGCCTATCATCCCTTCGCTTTTTAGCCACGCTTCAGCAACCGCAAAGAGTTCATCAACGACATTTTTATCGTCAATAAACTCTGTGCGCGTGATTCGACCAAGTTTTTCGCCAATTTTTTCGTTTGCAAGTGGATTAATGATGGCTCCAATACGTCCAACGCACTTGTCATTGTTATATGCTATCCAAAATTTAGCTTTGCTAAATTCAAATGCAGGATTTGTAGAGGGAGAAAGAGCTTTCTCTTCATCAAAAATCATTGGTGGTACCCAGTATATGTTACCTTTATAAAGTGAAAACGGAAGTCGAACAAACTCTTTAATATCCCTTTTGGAAGTTACCTCTTTGATTGCCAATGTCATAGCGAATATTGTTTTTGTTTGCAAGATAATAATTAAGATTTAATGGCTAGTAGTTGCAGCAATTATTGGTAATTTTTTTTCATTTTTTTTATAAAACCCTTTTTACAATAAAAAAAAACTCTATTTTTGCACTCGCAATCAAGTTGATGCACTCGCGAAAATAGCTCAGTTGGTAGAGCACGACCTTGCCAAGGTCGGGGTCGAGGGTTCGAGTCCCTTTTTTCGCTCAAGAATTAGCCGATGTAGCTCAGGGGTAGAGCGTTTCCTTGGTAAGGAAGAGGTCATGGGTTCAATTCCCATCATTGGCTCAAAGAACGATATTAAGCATCTCATTAGAGGTGCTTTTTTTGTTTAAAGGTGATGATGACTGTGTTGGGAGGTTGCACACCTTAATTGTTTCGCAAAGGCTCGTAAATAAAAATTGCAAAGTTCCGCAACGTTTTTTTTGAATTAATTATGTGCCACCGGAGTTAAATAGGCTAATGGCTTTAAAATCATTAGCCTATTTAACTCCGTTAATCTTCGATTGTGAACCGTTGTGTAGAATATGTCGGCGAGATAAGTGATCCTGTATTTCCCGCATTATCCCTTGTTCTACTATTGAATAGTACCTTCTTACATAATCCGCCTAAATGTCTTAGGTGAGAAATAGTTAGGTAGAGTCTCATCTGTATT
>JAGPHP010000036.1 GCA_018055415.1 Breznakibacter sp.
GTTTTGTTTTTGGAATTGGCTGCTCCGTTGTGTTTTTGAGCCTCTGGAGAACCTGGTAGTGACGCAGGATATAGTGAAATTGAAAAATCAATAGCTACCAAGTTTAGTTGGGGCTTCTGGTATCTTCTTTTTTCAATTTCAATAGAATTCATCAAATCACTTTTTTTATTAGTTGGCTATCAAATTACTTAACTAACAACATTAATATTATTATGTTTAAAGTAGTCTGCATTTTTTTGAAGAAAATAATAAGCAAACATGGCACAAATCTAGGAAATATTTGTTATTGCACAAATTATTTTTGCGATTTTGTTGATTATTAGTTGATTTAATGCTAAATAGTAATACTTTTCATCGTTTAAAATACCATTCTTAAACATTTCATTTAGCGAATGAGTCGCACAGCGCTGTGATGTTTAATCTGAAAATGAATACCACAATTAAACTTTACCTATCTCCAAAATTTTGGAACTTATTGCGTGAGCTATAAACTCGTTTAAATCTTTGGTTGCGGTTTCTATATCTATTTCGAACTCCGATGTAATTGCCAAAACTAGTTGTTTTATGTTTTTAGATTCTTGTAGTTGATTGTAGATAAATGTGCCTAACTCGTTAAGAGTTATTACTTTATCCATGTTAACCACGTTGTTGACAAGTTCAATGAGAATGCTTTCGTTTGCCATCTCCTTAAATACAAATCCGCTTGTTCTGGAAACTATCTGTTCGTCTGAATAAATCTTCATATTTATGAAATAATTACAAGTTTAAAATTTATTTCTTGAATAGGGGGCAATGCTTTGATCTGCATATTGTTGCTCTTTGAATTTAAAATAGCCGCTAATGGCCACCATCGCTGCATTGTCGGTACTTATCGATAATTTAGGTATAAATATTTTCCATCCTTTTGTCGTTTCTCGTTTTTTCAAGGCATTTTGAAGTCCACTATTTGCCGAAACGCCGCCCGCGATAGCTACTTGTTTTATTTTCAATTCTTTAGCGGCTTTGTCTAGTTTCTCCATCAAAATCTCTACAATTGTCTCTTGCAATGATGCCGCTAAATCGTCACGGTTATCAGTTATAAAATTACTATTCTCTTTCAGTTGATCTCTCAAAAAGTAGAGAAAAGAGGTCTTAAGGCCACTAAAACTGTAGTTATATCCTTCTAGGCGTGGCTTTGAGAATTTAAAGGCTTGTGGGTTTCCTAGTTGAGCATATTTATCAACAAATGGCCCACCAGGATAGGGTAATCCCATAACTTTTGCACATTTGTCGAATGCTTCACCTGCTGCGTCGTCAATGGTTTGGCCAATTATTTCCATTTCCGAAGGTGATTTTACCAACAATATCTGGCTGTTTCCTCCCGATACTAACAAACATAGGAATGGGAATTGGGGTTGGTTATTATCGGTTTCACACTCTTTTATGAAGTGTGCCAAAACATGGGCTTTTAAGTGATCGACCTCAATGAGAGGCATGTTGTGAGCTAACGCAAATCCTTTGGCAAACGAAGTGCCAACTAGAAGAGATCCTAACAGACCGGGGCCGCAAGTAAATGCCACGGCATCAATGTCTGCGATGGCAATTTCAGCATCTTTAATCGCTTTGTCAACAACTGGTAATATGTTTTGTTGATGTGCTCTCGAAGCTAATTCCGGTACAACTCCACCATACTCTTCATGTACTTTTTGAGTTGCGATGACGTTGGAGAGTAGTAGATCTTCTTGAATCACGGCTGCAGAAGTGTCATCACATGACGATTCGATGGCTAGTATGATTGTTTTTTTTTGCATTAAATCAAGCTTCTTTATTAAATAGTCGTTTCAAAAATCTTTTTTTAGCTACATTTGTTAACTATAAATTAGATTCAAAATACATCTGTTATGGCTCTTAATGGAGTTGAAATTCAGTGTTTTATAGATGCTTTGAATGTCATCGTGTATTGTACTTTGTGTTGATATTTCTCTATTTTTGAATATTAATTCTTAAACAAATCACTCTGTTTAGAGATTAAAGCAACTCATTTGTAACTTTTAAAAGGCAAAACTATTAAAAAATTAGGGAAAATAGCTCTTTTGTTCTTAGCTTTGATTGTGCTGCCTCCATTAATGGTCTATTTGGCGTGGTACATTCCTGGCGTTCCGCGCTATTTTGCTCAAAAAATTACCGATTCGATTGGCGAAAAATATAATATCGATTTAAAAGTTGATTATCTCTATTTTGTTCCACCTCGTTCGTTAACATTTAAGGGAATTACTCTCAAACAGGCAAACAGTGATTCGGTTCTCTATATCTCAAAATTTGCGATCTCTTTAACCGATTTTTCATTTGCTGAAAAAAGTCTAACCATTGGCCGCGTGGCTGTTACCGATGGGCATTTGTTGCTTTCGAGTGATTCCGCTGGTTTAAATGTACAGCCGTTACTAGACTCATTTAAAACGGTCAAAGATAGTTCCAGCAGTGAGTGGACGTTAAAATTTAATACAATACGACTAAAGGGGTGTCGCTTCTCCTATTCAAATCAGCTGAAACCCGATACGGTTGTGCGATTTAATCCAGCACATCTTGATTTGGATAACATAAATTTAACCATTGATAGTATTGTTCAGCATCCAGATTCAATGGTGCTAAAACTAAAGCACTTAGCTTTTAAAGATAAGTCGGGTCTTGTTGTTTCACGAGCAAAGGCCGAAATGGGTTTAGGCAAGCACGGTTTTTTAATGAAAGATGTGTGGCTTTCAACGCTCTATTCCTCGTTTGAAGCCGATAGTCTTTCTCTGCGCTATAACTCGGTTGATGACTTTTCCGACTTTTATAATAAGGTCAATATTGCCGGGAGTGTTAAACATCTAATCCTTGCCCCATCTGATCTGCATTTGGTAACTCCATTATTGCCCGGATTCCATCAAACACTCCTCTTTTCGGGTGACGTAAGTGGAAAAGTATCAAAACTTAAAGGACGTGGAATAAAGCTCCAATATGGCAGCAGTACTGGCGTTGAAGCTAATTTCGATGTGGATGGATTACCTACGTTGAGCGAAACATTTCTATTTCTTGATATTATTAATCTTCAAACAGATATTGAGGATATTCAAAAGATTTTGGGTAAAGATTCCATCACTCCGCTTATTCTTCCACCTAATTTAAGAAAGTTAGGGGTGATGAGCTATAAAGGTAATTTTACGGGTTTCTTTAATGATTTGGTGGCTTATGGGGTGTTTAATACAAATATTGGTGAGATAACTACCGATATGGGTTTCAAACTGAAGGAGGATAATAGTATTTTCTACTCAGGAGCCTTTAAATCGAAACGTCTAAATGTTGGGACTTTAATAAATCAGGAGGGAAACTTGAATCGTTTATCTCTTGATCTTACCGTGAATGGAGGATGGTCGCCTTCGGGAAATTATCTTGCTTACCTCGATGGAAATATTGATTCGATACTTTATAACTCCTATAAATATCACCGCTTAAATATTAAGGGGCTTTTTACTCAGCGGCAATTCGATGGAGAGTTGGAAATTAACGACCCCAACGGTTATTTGAATTTTAATGGTAGGGTCGATCTTTCATCAAAAGTACCTGTTTTTGACTTCGTTGCAGAGGTTAAAGAGGCTCGTCTTGATCGTTTGAAATTGACCCCAGATTTAAAGAATAGTAATCTGTCGTTTCGTCTTGAGTCTAATTTTGAGGGGGATAATATCGATAATTTGATAGGTAGTGTTAAGCTAACGAATGCTTCGCTCTATTCCGATAGGGATGATATTGATATAAATAAACTGATCATCCAATCTTCAATGAACGGAGATGTGAAAAAGATAACTTGTAATTCTAATCTTTTTGATGCGGAGATTGTAGGCCAATTTAAGTTAAACGACTTTTTGTTGGGGATTAAAAAGGATGTAAATGGTTATATTCCATCTCTTTTTGAAAAGGAAGCAAAGCAGATGGGGCGTACTAAAAATATTTTCACATTCAAATTTAACAGCAAACATATTACCCCGATTTTCAACATATTCACCCCCGGCTATCAGCTTTCGGATACTCTATTTTGCTATGGATCTGTCAATTCATCAACAATGGAGAATAATATCTCTTTAGAGATTAATAGACTTAACACGCCAGAAGTTGAGATTAATAAGCTTTTTATGCGTTTAAAAACCAATAGGCAAAAGGCTATATTAAATACTCTTACTAATAGGCTCAAGGTTGGTGAATCGTTCGTGTTTGATAATTTTACCATTAACAATCAAGCGGCGCAAGATAGTTTGGTTACCAATCTGTTTTGGAATAATTGGGAGGGTAAAAAGAATAGTGCTTCTTTTTACACCTCTACTTCGTTTAAAACTCTGCAAAGTGGTGATGTCGAGAGTTTTGTCCATTTGCTTCCTTCAAAATTTATGATCAATAATAGTGCTTGGCAAATGCTGCCAGCAACTTTTAAAGTTAGCTCTGTAGGAGTTGATGTTGATGGTTTTCTGGCTCAAAATGGTGAACAGATGTTGTCTGTAAATGGTTCGGTATATAAAAATGGCGGTGATGAGCTTAAATTGCTTTTTTCAAATTTGAACTTAGCCTATTTAACAACATTAGAAGATATTAGTGGTGCTAAATTTGGGGGAATCTTGAATGGTTATATCAATTTTAAAGAACTTTTGGTTAGCCCCTATTTTTTAAGCGATCTATCTATAGACGATTTTGTTTTTAATGACGACTTTTTAGGCCATTTTCAGCTTAATAGTCTTTGGAGTAAAGAAAATCAGGCAATTGATATAGAAGCAAAGTTGCATGATGGCGAAAAGCAGCCTCTTTATGGAAAAGGTTGGATCTATCCGAAAGAGAATAAAATGGACGTCGATTTTGTATTGGACAAGTTTAAGATTGGATTTCTTGATTTTTATCTTGGTGATATTCTCCAAAACTTGCATGGTACGACATCTGGAAATATCAAAGTAGATGGGCCTCTTAATGGGCCGGGGCTTACAGGAAGTGTGCATGCCGATGATATTCACTTTGATGTGGATTTAATGAAAACGCACTATTATATCAGAGATTCTGTCTATTTTACCCCTAACGAAATGAGGTTTGATAACATGACAGTTGTGGATCAAAAGAATAATAGTGCCAAATTTTGGGGTTCTATCCATCATACGCTCTTTTGGGATTATAAATACGATTTACATGTTAAGGGGCAAAATATGTTTGTACTTAACACCACTAAACTCGATAATCCGCTCTATTATGGAACGGTCTATGCCGATGGAACACTCGATATTGAGGGCACCAACGATAACCTAATCATGAATATTGGTGGAAAAACACGCCAAGGCACGAAGTTTTTTATCCCTTTACAAGAGACTGAAGAGGCTGAAGAGTCTAAGTTTATTCGCTTTACAACCTCAACCACAGTAACACGAAATAAGAAATTCTCATCGGATGATTATCAAGTAAACATTTCGGGACTAAATTTGACTATTAATGCCGAAATAACACCTGAAGCGCAAACGCAAATTATCTTTAATTCAACATCTGGAGATATACTTGAAAGTAAGGGAAAGGGTAATATTCAGGTGCGAATAGATCAAGATGGAAAGGTCTCTTTTTATGGTAATTATCTTATTTCAGATGGAGATTATCTTTTTACGCTTAATAATTTGATGAACAAAAAGTTCAAAATCAATGAAGGTGGAACTGTTCAATGGACTGGAGATCCATATAATGCAGAGATAAATATCAAAGCAATATATAAATTAAAAGCCTCATTGTCTGATCTTTATGGTAGCTCGGCTGCGGATGTGACTTCTACAACAACGTCGCGACGAATCCCTATAAATTGTAATTTATTACTAACCGAGAATCTTCAACATCCAACCATTCGTTTTGATATAGAAACGCCCTCAATAGAACAAAATAGAAATTTTATTCATGAGTTTATTACAACGGAGGAGGAGATGAATAAGCAGTTCATTTCACTGTTGGTGTTAAATAGGTTTTTTACGCCTGAGTATTTGCGAAATGTTGATGAAACAGCGTCTCGATCAAATGAAACAAATGCTTTGGTTACTACAACAACCGAATTGCTTACAGGGCAGCTAAGTCTCTGGTTGTCACAAATTAATAAGGATGTGGACGTAGGGGTTATTTATCGTCCAGGAGATGAAATTACAAGCGAAGAGATGGCAATATCGCTCAGTACTCAAATGTTTAACGATCGTGTGACTCTCAATGGGACTACAGGTTACTCTAGGAGTCAATCATCAACCTCGGCGTTAATTGGCGATTTTGATGTGGATGTTAAATTAAATCCCTCGGGGACATTATCGTGGAAGGCTTACACAAAGACCAATGACAATATTACTTATGACAACTCTCCCACAACCCAAGGGACAGGTATAACTTATCGCGAAGAGTTCAATAATTTTAAAGAGCTTATTCAGAAATATTGGGGCATACTTTTTAATCGAAAAGAGGATGAGGAGAATGCTGATTCCGATTAGTTTTTTTGAGCAATATTTAACCTTAATCGACGTTTGTTATAGAAAAATCTTACATTTGCACTCATACAAGTTTTAAATAGATAAAAATATGAATTTGTTGGCAATTTTCGCTCAAGTAAACTCCGTTGTGGCTTCAACTCCATCAAAGCCAGTGGTTACCGAAACCTCAATCTCACTTTTTGACCTTTTCGAAAAGGGTGGGGTTTTGATGATTCCAATCACGATATTAGCTCTTGCAGCATTTTATATCTTTTTTGATCGATATTTTGCAATCCGTAAAGCGGCTAAGTTTGAAAATAACTTCATGGATCGTATCAAGGATTATATTCAAGATGGTAAAATTGATGCGGCCTTAAACTTGTGTCGTAGCGTTGATCGACCAGTTGCTCGCATGATCGAGAAGGGAATTAAACGTATCGGACGCCCAGTGAAAGAGATCGAAGATTCTATCGAAATTGTTGGGAAATTCGAAATCTATAATCTCGAAAAGAATATGGTTATTCTGGGTATTATTGCAGGTATCGCTCCTATGTTTGGTTTTATTGGTACAATTGCTGGGGTTATCAAGATTTTTTATAACATATCGCTTGCCGATAATATTAGTATTGGATTAATTGCAGGCGGACTCTATGAGAAGATGGTTACAAGTGCCGCAGGTCTTGTGGTTGGTATTATTGCCTACGTTTTTTATCATTGGTTAAATGTGATGATTGAAAAGGTGGTTCATAAACTTGAGCTAAATGCTATGACTTTTATCGATTTATTACAAGAACCTGCTTAATCTTACTTATATAGAATATTATGAAGTTAAGAGGTAAAAATAAATTTAGCCCCGAGGTAAGCACTTCGTCCATGAGTGACATCATGTTCTTTTTGATGCTTTTTTTCTTAATCACCTCTACATTAATTAGTCCAAGTGTTATTAAACTAACGCTTCCGTCGTCTAAAAAGAATCAAACAGTTCGTAAAACAGAAGTTTCAATATCTATCACCAAAGAGCTTGCTTATTTTGTTAATAACCAGTCTGTTACGGCGCTTACTCTTGAGGCTGAATTGCTTAAACAAGTGAAAGATCCAGCTAATACAACCGTGGTTGTTAGATGTGATAGCAGCGTACCTGTTCAAGAGTTAGTTAACGTTCTACAAGTTGGAAATAAGCTCAATATTAAGATGATTTTGGCAACTAAAGCTCCAAGCGCTTAAAATATGTATCTAGGTCCTCAACACCATATAAACACTGCTTTAAGAACCTCTGCTGTGGCAATAGGCTTCTTTTTAGTATTGTTTCTGGTTAAGATAACAACACCAAATCCTCCTTACCCTGAGTTCTTAAATAACGAAGGTGGGGGTGGTAATGGTATTGGACTTGAGGTCAATTTAGGTAGTGGGCCTGATGGTATGGGTGATGACCAGCAGCTTGAACCGCTAAAAGTAACTTCAAGCAGTCGCCCAACAGTGCAAGAGGAGGCAGACCAAGAAAAACTGCTCACAAACGAAGAGGAGGATAGCGAGAAGATTGATCAGGCTGTTGAGCAACCTAAGGTGGTTAAACCAAAGAAAACCGAGGTGAAAAAGCCTATAGTAAAGCCTGTTACAACAACTACTCAGCCAGTTGCGAAGAGTGAACCTACTCCAAAACCTATTATGGATTTGAAAAATGTTTTCAGCTCAAATAATAGTGGTGGAAATGAAGGAACTACAGGCAAACCTGGTGACCAAGGTAATCCAAACGGTGTTGTTGGTTCTAAACTCTACACGGGAGATGGCTCTGGTAGTGGCGGTGGCACTGGTGGCGGAAGCGGTACTGGGCATGGGACAGGCATAGGCTCGGGAATATCTCTTAGTTTAGCAGGTCGATCAGTTGAATATCTTCAAAAACCTGAGTATAATATAAAAGAAGAGGGTGTTGTGGTGGTAGAGATCACTGTGGATAAAAATGGAAATGTAACCAGTGCTACGCCCATATTAAAAGGAACAACTACTCAAAATGCCTATCTGTGGCGTGTGGCAAAAGAGGCCGCTTTAAAGGCTAAATTTAATAGCGATTCAAAAGCAGCTGCCTTCCAAAAAGGTACAATCAGATACCATTTTGAACTAAATTAATTATTCCGATAATATTTTTTCTAGAGACGTCCATTTATGACGTCTCAAAATATATTAATGTGAAAATCTTGACATAAAAAAAGACGACCCAAGAGTCGTCTTTTTTATATTGATATCTTATTAATTAATAAGCAAATAGAGGATAATTCTTCATCAACTCGTTTACTTTTTTCTTAACCGATTTGATAACGTCGTCGTTGCCAACATTTGATAAAACCTCATCAATCATATCTACAACTTTTACAATTTCAGCCTCTTTTACACCTCTTGTGGTAATGGCTGGAGTTCCAACGCGGAAACCTGAAGTGGTGAATGGAGTACGGCTATCGTAAGGAACCATGTTTTTGTTGATAGTGATGTCAGCTAACACAAGTGTGTTTTCAGCAACTTTACCTGTCAACTCAGGGAATTTAGTGCGTAGGTCGATAAGCATTGAGTGGTTATCTGTTCCGCCCGATACAATCTTGTACCCTTTAGCAATAAATGCTTCCGCCATAGCTTTTGCATTCTTCTTAACTTGCATTTGGTACTCTTTGTATTCTGGTTGAAGCGCCTCAAAGAATGATACTGCTTTTGCTGCAATAACATGCTCAAGTGGACCTCCTTGAATACCAGGGAACACAGCTGAATCAAGTAAGCTTGACATTTTTCTGATTTCACCTTTTTTAGTTGTTTTGCCAAATGGGTTGTCAAAATCTTCGCCCATCAAAATAATACCGCCTCTTGGACCTCTTAAGGTTTTATGAGTGGTTGATGTTACAATATGAGCATGTTTAACAGGGTTCTCTAATAAGCCAGCTGCAACTAATCCAGCAGGGTGAGCCATGTCAATCATCAATATTGCTCCAACTTTGTCTGCAATGGCACGCATTCTCTTATAGTCCCAATCTCTTGAGTAAGCTGATGCTCCACCAACAATGATCTTTGGCTTGTGCTCAATAGCTAAAGCTTCCATTTGGTCGTAATCAACCAAACCAGTATCTTCTTTAACCGTATATGCAATTGGTTGATATAGTAAACCTGAAGTATTTACTGGTGAACCGTGCGAAAGGTGACCACCATGAGAAAGATCTAAGCCTAAAAATTTATCTCCAGGCTCCATGATCGCTGTAAATACAGCCATGTTTGCTTGCGCACCACTATGTGGCTGTACGTTTGCCCAAACTGCTCCGTAAAGCTGCTTTAAGCGCTCAATAGCTACCGTTTCTGATTGGTCAACCACTTCGCAACCGCCGTAATAACGTGCGCCTGGTAGGCCTTCCGCATATTTGTTTGTTAGGCATGAACCCATAGCTTCCATTACCTGCTCGCTCACAAAGTTTTCAGAAGCAATTAGCTCAATGCCATGCAATTGTCTTTGGTGCTCTTTTTCAATTAAATCAAAGATTTGACTGTCTCTTTTCATCCGATAGCTGTTTTATATAGTTATTTTATATAAAGATTTTAATCTCCTGTATGAGCCTGCAAATTTACATATAAGTTCTTCTTTTTCTAAATTTTACTCTCTTTTTTTCTACCTCATTTTTTTAATATACATTCGTGCTTTAATCGTTTTGTGCTATGAGATATCTTCTTTTTACTTTTATTGCTCTTATGTTGTGGCAGTGTGGTCCTTCTGATAGGGAGTTGGCGGCTAAGCTTTTACAAAGTGCCGAGGCGCTTCAAAGAAACAGCAAATATAATGATGCAAAAATTCTTCTCGATAGCCTTGTTCGTGCCTATCCCGAAGAAAATGAGGTGATTACAAAGGCTAAACTTGTTCGTAAAGAGGGAGCAATAAAGGAACAAGAGAGAAATTTGTACTTCTTGGATTCACTCTTGCAACTGAAATCTAAAGAGTTAAAACCATTAATGATAAATTTTAAATTGGTCGTAAATGAGGAGGGAGACTCTCTTCTTATCCATCGATATCAAAACTATGAGAACAGCTTTAATCGCTCCTATATTAAAGCTAATTTAAATATTAAAGGTGATTTTTACTTATCGTCGCAGTATGTTGGTGAAAGTCCTATATGTCATACTCTTTTAAAAGCGGTTGCGGATGAGAGTGTTGCGCAAACAACTGATATTCCTGAAGATGGACTTTTAAATCGTCGTTTTGAAGATGAGGATACGTTTTGGGAGATTATCACTCTCAGAGATGGAATGGATAACGGTATTGCCGATCTGATTGCTAAAAATAGAAATAGTGCTGTTCGTGTTGAATTGCGTGGTAAATCGGTTTATACAATCTATTTAGAAAGTTATGATAAAGAGGCTATAAGTGACGGATACGAGATCTCGTTTGTATTAAAAGAGATTAATCGTCTTAAAATTGCCATCTCTAATGCTCAAAAAACTATCGTCAAGCTCAAAAGAGAGTAGTTCTATCTGAACTTTACAACGGTTATTCCACTACCCCCAAATTGTACATGTTCGTCGGCAAAGCTTTCAACGGCGCTTACCGTTTTAAGGAAGTCGCGCACTAATGTTCTAAGTATTCCGTTACCCTTTCCGTGTAGAATGCGTACCGAGGAGGCCGAACACATTACCGCATCGTCTATGAAATTGGTGAGTTGTTCCATTGCCTCGCTCCCTCTCACTCCTCTTAAATCGATATCTGGCTTAAAATTAAGTTTACGCTCTCTAATTCGGTCGTATGTCGATTTTTCTACAAATGGGATAGATGTTTTTGAGAGTTTTTTCTCCTCGCGTTTTGATATTTTTGTGAGACGGGTAATTTTTACTTTGGTAATAATGTTTCCAAGCGCAATCATAGCATCGGTTCCGTTGGTGCTGATAATTGTACCTGTAACTTCCTTGTTGTCAAGAAGTACGGTGTCGCCTTCTGCCAATGGAGCCTCTTCAGTTTGATCAATCTCTTGGGCCGAATTTGTTGCTGCTGTGGATGAAATGTCGCTTTTATGAGCTCCCTCTTTTTTCTCTTTCGATCGCTGTTGGCGCTCAATAATTTTTGCAATTTTTTGATCGATCTTATCGTCTGTACTGTGATTCTCTTCTTCAATGCTTTTTTTGATTTCAGAAAGCTCTTCTCGGGCAATTTTGGTGCGCTCTTTTTCAGCTTGGGCTTCCTTGATCTCTCTTACAACGTTTTCAATTGTTTTATTGGTGTTTTGAAGTAGAGTTTTAGCTTCATTTTTTGCCTTTTCTAAAATCTCTTTGCGTTCAGCTTTGATGGTTTGTAAATCCTTCGAGTATTGATCTATTAATAATTGAAGTTGTTTGTCGTTTTTGCGAATACTCTCTCGCTTCTCTTCCCAATAACGTTTATCACGAGTGATCTCACGTAAATGTTTGTCAAAGTTGAAGTGATCTTGTCCTAATTTTTCCTTTGCCTCATTCAGAACATCATCCGGAAGACCTATTTTTCGTGCAATTTCAAAAGCAAATGATGAGCCTGGTTGTCCAATTTGTAGCTTAAAGAGTGGTTGAATTCTGTGAGTGTCGAAAAGCATACCACCGTTGGTAATTCCCTCAGTATTTGAAGCAAAGTGTTTTAGATTTGTGTAGTGCGTTGTAATAACACCCGAGATCTTCTTCTGATTTAACGATGCTAAAACCGATTCAGCAATGGCCCCACCAAGCATTGGCTCTGTACCAGTTCCAAATTCGTCAATTAAAATCAGACTTTTTTCGGTTGCATTTCTTAAAAAGTGTCGCATATTGGTTAAGTGCGAACTATAGGTACTTAAGTCGTTTTCTATGCTTTGTTCATCTCCCATATCAATAAAGATATCGTTGAAGATACCAACAGTTGACCCCTCTTTTACTGGAATTAATAACCCACATTGATGCATATATTGCAGTAATCCAACGGTTTGAAGGCAAACTGATTTTCCGCCAGCATTGGGGCCAGAGATAAGAACAATGCGCTGTATCCCTCCTAGTTTTAGGTCGAGAGGAACGATTTGCTCATTTTGAGATTTTAATTTTAGGTAGAGTAGGGGGTGTGTTGCTTCTATCCAGTCAAAAGTTTGGTCGTTGGTTGCTTTGGGTAAAATTGAGTTTGTTTTGATGGCAAACTTCGCTTTTGCCCTTATAAAGTCCATGATGCCCAAAAACTGATAGCTAAATAGCAGATCGTCCAAATAGGGTCTTATATCGGTGGCAATATCAATCAAAATTTTTGTAATTTCTCTTCTTTCGGCATACTCAAGCTCTCTGATGTGGTTGTTTAGCTCCACAATCTCAGCAGGTTCGATGTAAGAGGTTTTACCCGTAGCCGATTCGTCGTGAATAATTCCTTGAAGACGTCGTTTGTTGGCCGAAATAACTGGAATTACACTTCTGCCATCACGCACGGCAATGTTGGTATCCGCCTCCACTAGTCCATCTTTTTTGGCCTGAGAGAGGATTGATGACATCCGTTTTGATACATTTGCTTGGGTTTTGAATAGCTCATTTTTTATGGATGCTAATTCGGGGGTCGCATTATCTTTGATCTTTCCATATTTGTTTAAGATACGCTCAATGCGCTCAATAATGTATGGATATACGACTACTTTGGTAGCTAATTCGCGTAAGTTAGGATATTCAGTCTCCTCTTTTGAACTAAAAAAGCGTACAATATCTTTCACCGATTGAAGTGATCTTTTTAAATCAAAAAGCTCTTGCTCTTCGAGGTATAGTCCCTCCACCCTAATGCGGTTAAGTGGCTGACGAACATCTACAAAGGTGCCTATCTGAAAGGCCAATTCGTTTAGACAGATTTGTCTAAACTCTTCAGTCTGATTTCCAAGTTTGGCAATTTTTTCGGGAGAAACAAGATATTCAATCTTATCTACTCGCTCTGTCCCTAAAGTGCTAATACACTCCTCTTTGATAAGCTCTTTTATTCGGTTAAATCTTAGCTTATCTTCAAAACTCTCTGGATATATCACTCGTCGTTTGTCGTTTTACTTTTTTACTTTAACTCCTGTAAGTTTCATTATTTTATAGAACAACTGGGTGTTTTGGTAAACGCCTCCAAATTGTTCAGCTCCGCATCCATAGGCAAAAACAGGAACCATAACTGCGGTATGCGTAGTTGTTGCAAAGTTACTGGTTACTGCACCCAACTGAATATTGCCATCAACAATTGCAGTTCCACCGGTTTCGTGGTCTGCGGTTACAATAACAAGGGTGTTTTTGTCTCTCTTTGCAAAATCTAATGCTGCACCAACGACTTTGTCGAAGTCGAGCAACTCGTCCACAATTAGACTGATGTCGTTGCTGTGACCACCCCAATCGATTTGAGAGCCTTCGACCATTAAAAAGAATCCTTTTTTATTCTTTGATAGAAGTTCAATTGCGAATTTTGAGTTTTGTGGCAGAATATCCCCTCTAAGTTTGGCTTTAGGATTGTGAATTGATGTGTTTAATATGGCTAAGGGTAGTTTTGTTGCTTTGTCAGGTTTAAACGTTGAGTCGCCAACGGTAAATCCTTTTTGGCGTAGTTCTTCGAGTAAGTTTCTATTATCTTCTCGTTCAGCAAAATGTTTTTCACCACCTCCAATAAATAGATCAATATCACATTTTAAGAAATCGGCAGCAATATCTTCATAGCGGTCACGTTTGTTTACGTGCGCCACAAAACTTGCTGGCGTTGCGTGTGTTATCGCCGATGAACTAACCAATCCTGTGCTCTTTCCTGCTTTTGAAAAATAGTAAAGCATAGAAAAAAGAGTGTCTTGTTTTGCATCTAGCCCAACGAATCCATTCACCGTTTTCTCTCCGCAGGCGATGGCTGTTCCTCCAGCAGCCGAGTCGGTTACGTAATCAGAAAAACTTTGTGTGTGTGTGAATCCAATGATGTTCATGTTAAAGAGATTCAAATTTCCTTTATTTGCTGTGTAACCGGCATATATTTGCCCAATGCCCATCCCATCTCCAATTAACAAGATAATGTTTTTGGGATTTCCTTTGAATTTGTAATCTTCGGGATTGAAATGGGGTACAAAATGTACTTGAGCCTCTTCGTATTCGACAATTTTTTGAAGTTTTTTATAGTTGTCTTGTGCAGAGCACTCTCCCATCAAGAATACTTGTGTCGCGAATATAAATATGAGGAGTATTATAGTTTTCATGGCTTATTGTATATCAGCTTATTTATTTGATGCAAATATATTAATTTTTATACGATAACTAACTTATTTATTCAATTTTTATTCTTAAAATAGGAGTCCGATAATTCAAGCTAAGTCATTTGAATTATTCTTGTTTATCGCTTTTTTTTGAACTCATTTTTTTGTAAATTTATTCCATAAAAATCACTTTAGTCATGGAAAACTTGTTTATCAAATACATGTCGGGGCGCTCAGCAACTACTGCATCACCCAAAGAAGATCACTTAGGTCCTGTTATAACAATCTCTCGCCAATATGGTTGCCCTGGAGATCGAATTTGTGAGAAGTTAGCGCAAACACTTTCGGTTACATTTAAGGAGAACGAACAGCCAAAAGAGTGGAAATGGATTAGTAAGGAGATTTTAGAGGAGTCTGCTAAGGAGTTGAAATTAACCCCTTCATTAATAAATAATTTGCAAGAGTATAAATTGCATGGTTTTATGGACCATTTGACACTTTTTTTCTCTACAGGGTTTTATCCGTCAGACACGAAAGTGATGTCCACCATTGCAAAGGTTATTCACTCAGCGGCATCGCATGGGCACGTGATTATTTTGGGTAGAGCAGGTGAGGCAATCACGCAAAATATTCAGAAGTCACTCCACTTTAAACTCGAAGCTCCCCTTGATTGGAGGGCCGATCAAATTGCAAAAAAGAAAGGTCTCTCATTGTCAGCAGCAAAAGAGATGTGTGTAAATGAGGACAAGTTGAGATTGCAATTTCGTGATTACTTCGAAAATGGAAAAAGCGATATAGAGTTTTTTGATGCAATGTTTAATACAAAAACGATGTCTGATGAAGAGATCGTTAGTTTAATTGTTAAATTAGCGAAAAGCAAAAGGTTAATATAGCGGTTTATATTTCTTTTAAATACAAAGACTCAGATAACATTATGCGCATTACTTTGTAATCGATCAAGATACATATTTGACTTAATCGATCAAGCAATAAATAACTAGGGGAGCCAATAAGCTCCCTTTTTTTGCAGATAGTTCCGTATATTTTAACGTGAGTTCGATCTAAGATTAAATCCTTCCCTTTATAGTGCCTTTATCTATGCCATAGCAATAGAATATTCACTCATTCGTTGGGTGTAATTCATCTTAAATACATCTATTACATAGGTATA
>JAGPHP010000179.1 GCA_018055415.1 Breznakibacter sp.
CCGTTAACCCCAACTCGCTATTGAGACGTTGCACTAAGTTTAAAAGTTGTATTTGGTGCGTGATGTCGAGGTGCGATGTGGGTTCATCTAACAAAAGTAGTTGTGGCTCCTGAATGAGGGCACGTGTAATGCTTGCTAACTGCTGTTCGCCGCCACTTAGTTGTGTTAATAGTTTATCTTTCAGATGATTTATAGCCGTAAGCTCCATGTATTTCTTTACAATACGGTGGTCGTCGCTACTCTCCATCAACTGAAATTTTCCGTGATAGGGATATCGTCCCATGAGCAGATAATCGTATACCGAAATATTGGCCACATCTACATGCTGAGCCACAATGGCAATGTTTTGGGCTTTTTGGCGATAGCTCATTTTGTGCAGATTCTCGCCTCGCAATGTTACCGCGCCGGTTATGGGTTGAAGCTCGCCCGTAATACCTCTGAAAAGCGTTGTTTTGCCTGATCCATTTGGCCCTAAGATACCAGTGAAACTACCTTTTTCGAGTGAAATATTTACTTCACTGATGTTAAATTTGGAGCCATAGCCACACGAGAAATTGCTTACTTCAAAAAATCTATTCATACGACTCCTTTCTCGATTTACGATTTTCGTTACTTAGGATTAAGATGAATGCTAGTCCGCCAATCATTCCAGTAATTGCACCAATTGGTAACTCATTGGGTAGTATGATGGTACGTGCTAATGTGTCGCAAAAAACAACAAAAATTCCTCCGCTAAGAAATGAGCTAAGCAGCAAAATTCTATAATCTGTGCCAACTATCATACGCATTAGATGTGGAATGATTAAGCCTACAAAACCAATAATTCCTGCTACAGCTACCGTTATGCCTGTTAAAAGTGAGGCTATTACAAATAGAACTTTAATGGCTAAATCGGTATTAATACCTAAGGTTCGGGCTTTGTATTCACCCAACCTTAAAGCGTTAAGAGGTTGTATGAAAAAGTAAGTGGCAACAAGACTTGCGATGGCTGCTACAGCCACAATGGTGATGAGGTTGGTGTCTGTTTCATCGAGCGATCCCATAACCCAAAAAACGATTCCATGAAGATTTTCAGTCGTTGTGGTTGCCATTAAAAACATCATGGTTGATGAAGCTATAAAACTCACCATCACGCCAATAAGCACCATTTTTTGTATATCAATCTTACCTTGTTGCATACTTATAAAGTAAACCATAAAGAGCATGATGATGGCACCTATGAAGCCAGATAGAGGTAGCATCATTGATCCAAAGGCAATATGAAGTCCTAATACTATTGTGAATGCAACTCCCAAAGCTGCTCCACCTGATATGCCAAGCGTATAGGGTTCAACGAGTGGGTTGCGGTAAATGCCTTGTAAGATAACGCCTGCCAAGCCAAGCGCCCCACCCACTGCCAAACCTAAAAAGATTCGCGGTAGCCTTATGGATGCTAAAATTGTGTGCTCAATTGATGTCGTGTCATTAAAAAGATAGGCGTGGATTTTCATAAATGGAATCGACATATCTCCTTTTGAAAGAGACCACGTAATAGTACCCAGCATAAGCAGTAAAAGCGATGCTATTGTTACAATCCATTTAAGATATTTGTGTTTGCTCATCACTTTGTTCTATTTGTTCGGAAATATCAGTGTGGCCAGCTCTTCCATAGTGTCAACAAAGTTTGTCGGAGTTGGACTGCAAGCTTTATTTGAGTCGATGATAAAGAGTCTGTTTTTCTTTACGGCACTGAGTTGTGGGTATTTGATCCAGCTTTTTTTCTCCTCTTCACCCAACACGCCCATGAGCACAACCACAATAACATCTGGGTTTTTAACCAAAACTGTTTCGCGTGTAATAGAACCATGCGTCATTCCATCGGCAATGTTTGTGCCTCCCAACATGGTAATGTATTCGTGCATAAAAGTGTTGGGAGTGACGGTAAAAAGGGGCTTATCTCCAATTTCCATGAAATAGGATAACTTTTCGCTCTTTAAAGATGCCTGAAGTTTATCTAATCGCTCTTTTTGTTTGGCTACGGTTAGTTTTGCTTGTTCTGTTTTTCCCATCCGCTCGGCTAGGAGAAGCATGTGATCACACGTCTCTTTAAACGATTTTGGTGTTGCTAATGTTATTACTTCAATATTCAGTTTTTTGAATGAGTTGATAATTGAGGGGTTGGTGAGTGAGGAGGCGATAATAAGGTCGGGTTTTGTAAGTAACACGCGTTCAAGACCAACTTCAACGGCCGATGCAACAATTTTAATGCTATCTTTTGGGTCAGTGGCGCAGTAGTTTGTGCATCCAACAAGTAGATCTTGAGCACCCATTTCGTAAACCATTTTAGTTAATGATGGGGCAAGAGAAACTACGCGTTTGGGTCTTTGGGCAAAACTATTAAATCCTATTAATGCAACAAGAATTAGTAAAATAGTTGTTTTAATAGAGTGTTTCATTGCATGCAAGTTAGTACGTTAATAAATGGTAGCTTGCAAATAAAAAGAGGAAAAAATAAAGAAATAAGCTCTTTACTCCTTGCCTTTCACCCGAAAGCTACGTAATTAGTTAATTGGCAGGTCTTCTGGCTTGTTCATACAATAACGGCCTTCCCATTTAATTCAAATAGTGGCATTTGTGTTAATGTGTTGATATTGAACTTACAGCTACGGGGATAGCTCCTGTTTTGAACAGGATTCCCTTTTAATCTTTATTCAGAACCAATTGTACAGCAAAGTAACGCTATTCTTTTATGAATTAAAAGATAATGGAGATATTTGTTTGCCTAATTTGTTGTATTTAATGCCAGTTTAGGCTAAATTTCTATGTCGAGTTGCCCAAAGATAGCCACCAAATGAACCGATGATGAGGATGGATGCTGTTGATACATAGATGATTGTAGATTCGTCGATGGAGTTAATGTCGCGTTTTGCAATAATGCCAATTAAAGCCCAAATAACAACTGCTGCAAAAACAAATGCTCTATTAATGGTGAGTTTGGTGATGGTTAGTGCCAATGCTCCTAAAATCATGATGATAGTCCAAGACATTTCCGAAAGAGGACAACCTGTCCATTGTGTCTCCACTAGTAGAGCAGTCACGTTAGCAATGGTGGCAATTACAATCCACCCATAATAGAGTTCAATAGGCGCTTGAATAGTGAAGTAGCGTGTTTTGGAGTTTTTAGCCACTTTTTTTGATTTTTTATAGAGCGAAATAAGTACTCGAAGTAGGGTTATCATAACCATTACCGAGAGTGCGATGTAGAGATAATGCCAAGCTAAAATCCAAGCCATATTTAAGACTAATGATGCGCCAAAAAGAAGTTGAAATGAAGATGATAAATTTTTACTCTTTTTGGTACTAAAGGTGCAGATGGATTGCTGAATTACAGATGCTAGTAATAGTAAATAGATAACTCCCCAAATAGAGAACGTAAAGCCTGCTGGTACAAAGAGATTAGGATATCTGTCTGATATTTCGCCTGTTTTTAAACCGTTAATAGGTAGAGCGTTAGCAAGTGTGTTGATGATTAATGTGAGTACAAATAGAACAATATTTATGATTGCAAGATACTTTTGAGTAGAGGTAATTGGTTGATTCTTTTTCATCTGCATTTTTTGGTTTATAACGATCGCAAATTTAATAATATTTCCGTAACGTTAACACCAATTAGTTTATTGTATAGAGTTTGTTATACTTTTAGATTGTTATACAAATGAATGAAGGTTTGACAACTTTCAAAAAGTTGTCAAACCTAGCTTGTTATATTTTTTTTCTTGTCGATGTAGTCGCAAATTCGGCCGTAGAGAATGAGTGAGATGGCCGAAACAAGGGCTATAGCAGCAAAGTAGTACCAAATATAGTGCGCATGCGTAGCGTTGGCAGCCCACTCTTGATGTGATGCAAAAAGTGTTGGCTCGGGACAGTAGGTTTGCAATAGATAACCAGAAAGTCCAAATCCAATGATGGAGCTAATAAAGGAGTGCAAATGAGAGAATCCCAAATACATTGCCTCTTCGCCTTTGGGTGCTTGTTTTGAAAAATACTCCAAAAAACGAGGGGAGATGAACGATTCGGCCAAGCCTTGAAATACAATACCAACCACCATCATAAAGGCAATGGGGTGCATCTCCATAAAGCCTAAGTTAACGGCCTCTTTCCCAATAAGATTACCATAAGCCATGGCAAGTGCCGAAATGGGCATTATGAACATTCCTACAGTCATGGAGAATAGTGCGGATCGCTTGGCTAATAGTGAGGTTATGATACCTACCGTTAGAACCACTACAAGTGGATTTACGTTGGCGTACCAACTTGGTGCGGCACTTTCGCCTGCCATACGAAGCACATATTTAGGCATGGTGGCGTAGAGTTGATGTTGCACCATCCAAAAGCCTGTAATGATTAGAATTAGCACAATGAGACGTCCGTTTTTAAGAACATGCAGAAGTGCGGTTCCAATCTCTTTTATAGATTTTTGAGCTTGAGTGCGCTCGCTATTTTTGAAGAATAGGAAGATGGTAACAAAGGCCAAAAGAGTTAAAGCTCCTGCGAAATAGTTGAGGTTGATAAGTCCCAAATCGCCCATCGACTCGCGAAGGGGTTGAACAATGGTTTTGCCCGAAAAAGCGCCAATATTAACCATCATGTAGAAGATTGAGAACCCTTTAGCACGCGTCTCTTCGGTTGTTTCGCGAGCCACAC
>JAGPHP010000180.1 GCA_018055415.1 Breznakibacter sp.
ATAAATTCGAGACGCCATAAATGATCGTCTCTACAATGAAATCAACTAACATTTTCTTGTAGAGACGTCCATTTATGGCGTCTCGCTACTTTACATATTATCTAAAAAGATTCAAAAACAGGTACATGCTTACATTCAATTACTTAAGCGTAATGCATATTTGTTAAAAATCTAATGAATTTAAGAGTTATAACATTGCGTCTTTGCGCGACATTATAACTAATTCTATCTCTGATCCAAATAACTCTTTACCGCTTCGGCGCAACGCTCACCATCAATTGCACTACTGGCAATACCTCCAGCATATCCGGCACCCTCACCACACGGAAATAGAGCGCTAATTTGAGTGTGCTGCATAGTCTGCGGATCGCGCGGAATACGTACCGGCGACGAAGTGCGCGACTCGGTGCCTACCACCAAGGCATCGTTTGTTAAGTACCCATTGGCATACTTTCCAAACTGCTTAAAACCCTCTTGTAGTCGAAATGCAATCTCTTGTGGCATCAAAAAATGTAAGGGTGCAGATATTACACCTGGCACATATGAACAATCAGGCAAATCGTACGAAAGCTGTCCGTTCACAAAATCTGCCAAACCTTGTGCTGGCGCTTGTAACGAACTACCTCCATTAATATAGCATAACCTCTCTAACTCTTGTTGATAATAGAGTCCCGCCATAACTCCATGCTTACGAAAATCGCCCAAATCTTCAGGCCGTATTTCAACCACCATACCAGAATTGGCAAATGGCGAGTTCCTTCCCGAAGGAGACATTCCATTGACTACCATCTCATTAGGCCCCGTCATGGCAGGCACAATAAAACCGCCAGGGCACATGCAAAACGAATAGACACCTCGCTCTTGCACCTGATGAATAAACGAATAAGAGGCCGCAGGAAGATACTCTCCTCGCCCCTCTGGCGAATGGTATTGTATCTGATCTATAAGCTCTTGCGGATGCTCCACCCTTACCCCCATGGCCCAAATTTTGGACTCTAACTCAACGGCTTTGTGATGAAGCATAAAATAGATATCTCGTGCCGAATGACCCGTTGCTAAAATCACGGCCTCTCCTTTAATTGAGAGCTGATCATTGACAACAACCCCTTTAGCAACACCATCTTCAATAATAATATCGGTCACTTTTGAATCAAAAAGCACCTGACCGCCTGCATTAAGTATTGATTGACGAATTCCTTTTATTACACGAGGCAAAAGATCTGTTCCAACATGTGGATGCGCATCTATAAGTATCTCATCTTTAGCCCCATGAAAATGAAGTACCTCTAATATCTTTTTAAAATCGCCTCGCTTTTTGCTTCGAGTATAAAGTTTACCATCTGAAAAAGTGCCTGCGCCTCCCTCTCCAAATGCATAATTCGATTCGGGATTTACGCTGTTACCCCTATTCAGCAGTGCCAAATCACGTTTACGAGCAGATACATCTTTACCACGCTCAATAACAATAGGTTTTAATCCCAGCTCAATTAAACGAAGTGCTGCGAACAGTCCGCCTGGACCAGCGCCAATGATTATAATTTCGGGACTCTTCTCAACATTAGGATACTCAAACTGCGGAGGTGTATAAACATCAGGTTTGACATTAGCATAAGCCTCCACAGTGAGCTGAATAAATACCATGCGCTGACGGGCATCGATGGAACGTTTTAAAACACGACAAGAGGTAATTTTGTCAACCGACACCTTCATCTCTTTAGCAACTAAAGGAAGATAGTACTTCTCATCAGATGCATCTTTAGGTGTAAGTCGGAGTTGTATTTCGCGTTTCATGAAGAATATCTTTCTGTAAATAGCTAATTAGCTGAATTTTATATTATACTAGTTTGATGATATTTGCATTACTTTATATCTCACAATAAAAAAAGTGAGAGACGATAAAAAAAGCACTCAAGGTCTATTGGAAGTAAAATGTAATTAAAAAGATGCGAGACGTTAAACGATCAATTGCCTGCGTGTAATAGATGGCTTCAGGTTCTATTGAACCATTTTTATCGATAATATTACGCATTCCAATAGATATTCGGGCTTCGGTAGTTAAGCGAAACAGATTCATATAAGAGTCAAATCCGCCTCCAAATTCTAAATAACTATCTAAGCCATTTAACAATATTCCATCTTTTTTGTTTTTAGCCAAATCGTAACGCACCGCAAAACCACCCACTAGAAATGGTTTAAAATTATGAATTCGACGAGCACTATATTTGAAAAGCAATGGGAACTCGAGATAAGTTGACTTAATCGCAAGAGCTTTCTCTTCTACAACTCCCTTTTCATCAATATAACTCAAATCGCGTTGAGCAAAATTTATTCCTGGAGAGAAACGTAGATCCCATCGTTTAGCCAAACGTAAATTGGCCACCATTCCAACGTTTAATCCAGGAGTAACGGCAAGAACCTCTGCATATCTGGCATTATACTCATTTTCAGGTGTTCGAGCACCGCTATTAACCACCCTAAAATCGGAGAAATTAAGACCTATCAAGAACCCAAAACGAATACGCTTCTCGTCGAATGCTGGTAAGTTGGGAGCTCCCGGCTTATCAACTTGTGCCAAAAGATCGCCTACCGAAAGAAGGAGTGATATAAATAGTAAGATTAAATACTTCAACTTAAATTAAATCAAAAAAATGAATACTCAACTATTGAGAGGCCTTCTCGCCAAAATAGATTGTTGCAACACCAAAAGTTTGCTTAAATCGCTTAATAGGCTTGATATTTGCCCTTTTCATCTCATTCTCAAAGTTTTCCCCTTCAGGGAATGCTTTTACTGATTCGGGCAAATAGGTGTAAGCCGCTTTATCTTTTGAAAAGAGACCTCCCCAAAATGGTAAAACGTATTTAAAGTAAAAACCGTATATCTGCTTGATAGGAAATTTATCGGGATTTGAGAATTCGAGTACCACAACCTTACCCCCCGGCTTTAAAACCCTACTCATTTCGCTCAATCCCTTATTCAGATTTTCAAAATTACGAACGCCAAAAGCAACGGTTATGGCATCAAAAGAGTTATCCTCAAAAGGAAGATTCTCGGAATCGCCAGCCATAAGCTTAATGATATCAGCAACCCCTTTACGATTTATTTTAACTTGTGCCACTTTAAGCATCTCCTTAGAGAGATCTAATCCAACTACTTCGCTTGGTTTTAAACGCAAGGCAACAATTGCCAAATCACCCGTTCCCGTAGCAATATCTAAAACACGGGGCGACTTAAGATCTTTCAATAGGCGAATAGCTCTACGACGCCAAATTTTATCGACCCCCATAGAGAGCAGATGATTTAAAAAATCGTAACGATGGGCTATATTGTTAAACATCATTGCCACCTGAGTCTTTTTGCTATCGCTCGACTCGCTGTAAGGTTTTACCTCCATATTGAAAAACAGATAAAAAAATTAATCATGAAGTTCGTTATCTACCAACTCAAAGAGTTTTTCGAATTCCGCCTCATCAAATCCATCGCCAGCATAAAAGATAACACCCTCTCTATCAACAAGATAATTTCGAGGGATAACACCTTTGGCGAAGAGGCTAAAAATAGACAAATTTTGGTCGGCTACAAAGGGAAGTTCCAATTGATTTTCGATTTGAAAAAGACGTATCTGCTCAATATCATGTCCGTACCCCACCGCAATAAAGGCAAAGTCACAATTATCTTTATATTTTTTATAGAGCTTTTCATTAATCAACTTTAATTCGGCTCTGCAAGGTGGGCACCAAGTGGCAAAAAAATTAATCCACACCAACTTATGAGTAAAATAGGACTCATCAAATTTAACGCCATCAAGAACAAACTCGAAATTTGGAATCTTATCGCCAACACCAACAATTTCACTACTTTGCGCGCGGAGCGAAAAGCAAAATGAAAGGCTAAATAGTATTGTAACTCCAATGAATATAGAGTTTCTGCGTTTAATTAATCTCACCATTTTCCCATTTAACCAAAGAGTTACGAATTTTAGCTGCATAGGTTGATATCTCACCAAAAGGCTCATCATCAACACTTATCTCATTTTTGGTGACCAATCCCAGACTAAAAAACGGAAATTTCATCTCCATCATAAAATCCACAAATTGATCCTCCTTTTCGGGTGCAACCGAAACAACCACTCTCCCCTGCCCCTCTCCAAAAAGAAAGGCATCTTTTCGTATTTCTGCATCTGAAATAATATCAAACCCAAACTGAAGTGGAAGAGCAGATTCTAGAAGATTAAAAAAGAGACCACCTTTGCCAACGTTGTGCATTGATCGTGTTAACTCGCGTTTATTTAACTGATTTATAACATTTAGCAACTCTATCTCCTCATCAAAACTAAAAGATGGAACAGCTGATTTTTCAATACCCAAAACACGAATTGCATACTCGGAGGAGTTAATGCATTGTCGAGACTTTCCAAGAAGAAATATCATATCTCCCTTGTGTTTGAATGATATAGTGGAGTGATGATTACGGTTATTTAAAATCCCCACCATCCCAATAATAGGAGAAGTTGCAATAGGAACTAGTTTACCCTCTTCCGAACGTTGATTAAAGAAGCTCACATTCCCTGCAACAATAGGAATATTGATACGTTTTGAGACCTCGGTAAGAGCTTTAACCGACGAGATAAACTCACCATAAACATCTCTGTTATAAGGAGATCCAAAGTTAAGGCAATCCACA
>JAGPHP010000181.1 GCA_018055415.1 Breznakibacter sp.
TTGTATCAAAGAGGGCTGTTGTTGATGCCCCGTAACTTGCGGTAACAACATCACTTCCAATCAATCCTTTAGGGGTTAAAGATGGTAACGCAGTGACGGCGGTTGTGCCATCAAAGATTTTGGTTGTGGAGCCAACTTCAATGTAGGTAGTTGGTTTAAGGGGGCGAACTTTAATGGTAGAGTTAGTGTTTTGAGCCGTTGTAGATAGGGTGTAATTGTTTAAATCTGCCCCGCTAAATAAGATATTACTAATTGTAACGGTTTTGCCTGTTCCAACATTTTTTGTATCAAAAAGGGCTGTGGTGGATGCGTTGTAGCTTGCTTGAACATCATCTGACCCAAATAGTCCCTTGATTTTTAGTGCAGGGTTACGTGTGACGATGGTTGTTCCGTCGTATATTTTAGAGGTGGTATCAACTTCAACGTAAATAGCTGGGTCAATTGGGCGTTTGGTGATGCTACTACTGCTGTTGATGGCAGATGTGACAACTTTGTAGTTTCCGCTTGCACTGCCCGAGATGGTAATGCCTGTGGCAGTGACAGTTTTATTAGTCCCAATATTCTTGTTATCGTAATTTGCTGCAGTTGCAGAGGGTGTTACGTTTCCAATATCGCCACTCAAAAGTTCGCCAGTTGCAAAAGTTAGTGCTGGTATAGGTGCGGTTACATTTCCATCGTATGTTTTTGTTACCGAAGCGGCAGTAGCAGTAATGCTTTTTTTCTCTATCTTAAAAGCGGCAGGAACAAAAACAAGCGTGTAGTTGTTTCCGGCAGAGAGGGTTCCTTGTGTAACATTGTAAGTACCCACATTTTGATTGGTTATTGAGCTTCTGCTCAGCGATCCTGAAAAGAGATCCCCTGTGGCTAACGCTGGCGAAACACGATAAGTAAATGTTGGGTCGGGGTCGCCATATATCTTTGAAAAACTCTCTGTTGATGCTGTAGATGAGATGATTGAGTCTGCCGTTACTGTTATTGGAAGAGGGATAATATCACCCGTTGTAATGGTGTCTTCGGCGAAAAATTTGGCCGATTCGCTTCCATTTAGAATGAAGCTGAGTGTTACTGTTTTGCCTGTTCCCACATTTTTGTTGTCGTAGCGCACCATAACGGAGTCCACGCCCACATTGGCAATAGCAGGCGTTATAGTCCCTTTACTTGATACCGATCCGTAGTTATTTCCGTTGTAGGTTTTGGGATTGCTTAGCGTCCATCCTAATACATTAATAGGTTGTAATTCGTAACATCCAATATCAGCAAACTTATTTCGCACGCGCGGATTGTTTTCGATATCGGTTTTCAAAAATGCTGGAATTAGAGTTTGATCTCCTTTGTCGAACATCACCGATCGTGCATCTTGCAAGTACCAATCGCCTAAGTTTGCAAAAGAGAATACGTTTACGTTGCCCTTAGTTTCCGTGCCAGGAACTGATTGTCCCCAAAATATGTCGGTATGAATTCCCTGCCACGCATTAGGAGATACAAAGTAGGGCGCATTAACGCCCGTATTAGCCGAAGATATAAGTGTATTATCGGCTGCCGAACCTGGTAGTAGGTTGTAACTACAATGTTTGATTTGAGCAACGGTTGCTCCATTGACATAAGCTGCATCGTTACCCGAGCCTGCATTATTCCAGAAAATGGTGTTGTTAATGGTTGGTAGTAAGCCATCTATGCAGATAGCCCTGCCATCTGTGCCGTTAGTTTTATTATTCACTACCGTACAGTTAATTATCTTAGAGTTTCCTTTGGCATAAATGGCAGCACCCATATTTGTGCACTCGTTATTTGTAATTATACAGTTTACTAGGGTTCCGCCCTCCATATAAATAGCGCCGCCGCCTTCGGTTGCACTGGTTGCTTTATTATTAACAAACACGCAGTTTGATATCGTTAGTCCATCTTTCATGCGAATTCCTGCTCCTTTTTCGTCGGTTGCATTTACAACGTAAAAGCCATCAAAGAGAGCATCGGTAAGTACTATAGTTTGTTCAAAAAGACTTTTAATTGGAGGAGCTGCAAACATGATGGTGCCATCAAAAATTGAGGCGTATTTTACCATGTTCCGATCCTTCATTTGTGGGTTAGCAACGCCAGGTACTACATTAGGACGTGGAAACCCTCCATATATCTTAATGTTTTTGTTGATAACCATTTTATAGTCCATTCTAAAATGGTCGTTGTAGTTGATCTTTCCATCGCCAGTGTTATCGCCACCAGCCACCCACACTTCATCGCCTGGAGAGGCATTTTCAATAGTCTGACGTAGTAAATCAGATGCGTTAGCCCACGAATTGCCGCTCTTGTTTCCGCTACCTCCATACATAACATATTTGATAGCCGAAAAACTTTTGTTGGCAATTAGGAGCATCGCCAAAATAAGTATCCATTTTGCACTTAACGTACCCAGTTGTAAATTTCTCTTGAGCATATGTTTGATTTTTAATTAAAATTCTCAGGTACTGTATCTCATCCAAATTAGCTACAGAGACCCACGCAATATTAATTATTAAATGCGCAAGAGTGTTGTCAAACTTTAAAAAATATTAAGGTGTCAAATATTTGAGCCGTTTTTATAATTTGGGGCGTGCCACCAGCCGCTCAAATCCTTATTAAGTATCTTTTATTCAATTGTTTGGAGTTTTTGCTGTTTGGCGGCTGCTGTCGGGCTATCCGCTACAACTCCTCGCTTCCCTATGGTCGCTGTGGGGTTTTCGCTACTATCCCTCAGCCGTTTTAGAAGAATTTTGATGGGTTTTGTAGCTTCTTTAATGTTGAAAATTGTCAAGTAGTCTGTTTTGATGAGGCACTATCTAGTGCCTTCATTATAAGCGCCGTTTGATTTTTAATTTGTGAAAAGGCAAACCACTTCTTGCCTAAATCTTTTAGCGATGCACCAATGTGATACGTTGTTACCTCATCAATAATCATAAATCTATCGTGAGCATCGTGTAACTCGTTTATTTCAAGGTTTTTATATTGCTGGTTGAATTTTGCTACATCGAGTTTAAGAGTTGGCGGTGGATTTTTGGTGTAGATGGTGATTTTAACGCCCTCCTTTCTTTTAGTGAAGAGAGATATTACCGAATTGTCGATGTAGTTATCTATTAGTATAATGGAGTGATTAGCTTGTTCTATTATTTGTGTAACAAGTGTGTGGGCATCATAAACCTGACCATTAAAAAAGATACCTTGTTTGGGTATAGGATTTTGAGTCTCGAAGGCAGCAAAGAGCTGCTCTAGTTTTGTGTCGGTTTCTAATTGTTTCTTCTCGATGTGTGTTAATCTATTACTAATTAAGTTGTTACTTGATAGTTTTTGTCTCATTGCAACAAACGCTTTCATGATGTCAATACTGATTTTTACAGCAATGGGACTTCTTAAAACTGCCGATAGCATGGCAACTCCTTGTTCGGTAAAGGCATAGGGAAGATACCTGTCGCCACCATGAATATCTCTTGAGGTCACAAAATGTGACCTCAAGAGATATTCGTATTCATACTGTGTTAGTTGAAGCCTAAACTCCTCAGGGAATCGTTCTATATTTCGCTTCACCGCTTGGTTCAATACTTTCGTCTCTACATTATATAATCGCGCTAAGTCTCTATCAACAACCACTTGAACTCCTCTAATGGTATAGATGTAGTTTTTAAAAGTTGTTACATCTACTGTTTTTATTATTTCGTTTCTCATCTTGACGCTTAATTTTAGTTATGTCTGAGTTTCTATTATGATAGAGATTTCGCGTTTGTCAATATTTAACTACAGAAATTTTAGCTAATAGGAAACTATTGCTTCGTGGTGCTCTTTATACCAAAAAAATGCGTTAATTTTGACACTCTCTCAGTGGTGCTTAAAATCATCTCGTAGATCTATTTACCAATAATTGAATCTGTTATGAAAAATGAAATTTCAAAGTTGTATCCTAGTGATTTGTGGAGCAATTTTTATGATTTAACTCAAATCCCTCGTCCCTCAAAGCATGAGGCTAAGGTGGTAGAGTTTATTGTTGGTTTTGGTAAATCGCTTGGATTAGAGGTGCTTACTGATGGTGTTGGGAATGTAATTATTCGCAAGCCTGCAACACCGGGTTACGAAAATCGTGCGGGCGTTATCTTTCAGGGACATGTAGATATGGTTCCTCAAAAGAACAGCGATAAGGTTCATAATTTTGAAACCGATCCGTTGCAACTTCAAATAGTGGATGGTTGGGTAAAAGCAACAGGAACCACACTTGGGGCGGATAATGGTATTGGTGTGGCTGCTGCTATGGCGGTTTTGCAATCAAAAACGCTTGAACATGGACCTGTTGAAGCTCTTTTTACAATTGATGAGGAGAGTGGCATGACCGGAGCTTTTGGTTTGCAGCCTAAGCTTTTGCAGGGATCTATTCTTATGAATCTCGATTCGGAAGATGAGGGTGAACTCTATGTGGGATGTGCTGGTGGAACCAATGCAAATATGGAATTTTTGTACAACGAGGTGGAAGTCCCTAAAGGCATGGTGGGCTTTAAGCTGAGTTTAACTGGGCTTAAAGGCGGTCACTCGGGACTTGATATTATTCGTGGTCGTGGAAATGCTAATAAGTTGATATTTAGATTTATAAAATTTGCCGTGTCGCAATTAGGGGTTCGATTAGCCTCTATCGATGGAGGTAATATGCGTAACGCTATTCCGCGC
>JAGPHP010000037.1 GCA_018055415.1 Breznakibacter sp.
ACTCAGTTTCATCGCCGATATCCGCATAACAGGACTTGATCAGATGGGTATTGTTAGTAAAATAACCAAAATTATATCAGAAGAGAAACACGTTAACATTAGAGCACTTCACTTTGAGAGTTTCGACGGTATTTTTGATGGTAATATCACCCTTTACATACCAAGTACACAAGATTTAGAAAATCTAATTGAGACACTAAAGAAAATTAAGGGTGTACACTCTGTAATGCGAGTTGAGAAAAACGAAAAATAGTACTAATTCATAATTAATTGCGTTTTTTTCAACTATCCTTATTTGGAACAAATAAAAATAACTAAATTTGACAATGTTTAATTTAGTTATTTTATGGAAAGACCAAAAACTAAAGATATTGTGAAGCAGATATTTACCGAGTATCTGCAAAAAAACGGGCATCGTAAAACGCCTGAACGTTACGCAATTCTTGATGAGATATACACCCGCGACGGTCATTTTGACATAGAATCACTCTATGTTTTTATGAATAATAAAAACTATCGAGTAAGTAGAGCAACGCTATACAACACCATCGAACTCCTTTTAAATTGCAAACTGGTCATCAAGCATCAGTTTGGTAAAAATATGGCGCAATTTGAAAAGGCCTTTGAATCAAAACAACACGACCATCTGCTTTGCACGACTTGCGGTACAGTAACCGAGTTCTGCGATCCCAGCATACAAGTGGTGCTCAATAGCGCTTCCGAATATATGAAATTTGAGGTATCGCACCATTCTCTCTACATTTACGGAACTTGCAAAGAGTGCGCAGCAAAGAAAAAAGAACTTGATATTAAGCGATCTCTTTAGAGAGATGCAGATAGTAATAAACTTAAGGCAATTGAAAATTACTAATCCAACGAAAGTTCGAACGATAATAGATAATTTTAAGGATTTCCATTTTCTATCCAGTTATTTTGCGAAACATTAGATATTAATTTTCCGCACGAACTCTCCCTATTTAAGTGGGTTTCAACTAGTATGAAAACAATTTCACACGAAGTGTTGATAAAAAAATCATCCATATTTGAAAAAAACAAAGTTTTACCTTGGAACATCCACATAAATATAGCTACCTTTAACGTTGGTTTTTTTCGAAGAACTTTGAGTGAATTTTTAACCATAAAATAAAGTCACAAATACAATGAAAGTAGATGTTTTGCTAGGGCTCCAATGGGGCGATGAAGGAAAAGGGAAGGTTGTGGATGTATTAACCCCGAAGTACGATGTAATAACCCGTTTTCAAGGCGGTCCTAATGCTGGACATACACTCGAATTTAATAACTTTAAACACGTACTTCGTAACATCCCTTCGGGGATTTTTCATGATGATAAGATCAATATCATTGGAAATGGCGTAGTTATCGACCCGATATCATTTAAAGTTGAGATAGACAGCCTATTAGAAAAAGGTTTTGATATCAGAAAGAAGCTTCTCATATCTAAGAGAGCTCATTTAATCCTACCTACACACCGTATTCTTGATGCGGCTTCAGAAGCATCTAAAGGTGCATCTAAAATTGGTTCAACGCTAAAAGGAATTGGCCCAACCTACATGGATAAAACAGGTAGAAATGGCATCAGAGTTGGCGATATTCTCTCTAATTTTGATCAAAAATATGAAGCACTTAAGCAAAAACATATTCAACAACTCTCGATTTATAACTTTGAATACGACATCAACGAATTTGAAAAGGGATTTAAAGAGGGACTAGAGTGCTTAAAGCAGTTCCAATTCATTGATAGTGAAATTGAGATAAACAAATATATAAATTCAAATAAAAGCGTACTAGCCGAAGGCGCTCAAGGTACACTTTTAGATATAGACTTCGGATCGTATCCATTTGTAACCTCATCTAATACCGTTTGCGCAGGCGCTTGTACCGGTATGGGGGTAGCACCAAATAAGATTGGCAATGTATTTGGTATCTTCAAAGCTTACTGCACTCGCGTTGGTAGCGGTCCATTCCCAACTGAACTTCACGATACCATTGGCGACGAAATGCGCAATATTGGTCACGAATATGGATCAGTAACAGGCAGACCTCGTCGTTGTGGATGGATGGATTTAGTGGCTTTAAAATACTCGGTAGTTGTTAACGGCGTAACTGAGCTCATCATGATGAAGGGTGATGTTTTGAGCAATTTAGATACTATAAAAATTGCAAAAGCCTATAAAATTGATGGTAAAATAACCGAGACTTTCCCGTACGAACTTCCTGATAAAGTGGAGGTTATTTATGAAGAGATGAAGGGTTGGAAATGCGACTTAACAGCCATAAAGAGTGAAAAGGATTTCCCTAAAGAGTTATCTGATTACATTGCTTATATCGAAAAAGAGGTAGGTGTACCTATTACTATTGTTTCGGTAGGTCCTGATAGAGAACAGACAATTATTAGAAAGAAATAGATTAGTTTACCTTTACAAGGTTTAAATCACGCAAAACGATCCAGCAAAAATAAGTTGATAAAAAATCAACACTTTAAGCTGACGATTTGCGTGATTTTATTTTAAAATTCGTCCTATGTTTTTTATTGCATCTAAACTATTGAGTTTTCTGCTCTCTCCATTTACCTGGATTATTGCTGGAGTAATAATTTCGTTATTTTTTAAGCCTAAAAAATGGACTAAAATAATTCGAATTTCCACCATTATTACGACACTACTACTCTCAAATCACTGGATATTTAACCAAGTGGCAAACCGTTGGGAAGAGCCTTATATTGGGCAAAAATATCCAAACAGTCACTTCACTTATGGCGTAGTATTGGGAGGGATGGCCGAACACGACTCACTTACAAACCGTGTAAAATTCGCAGAGAGTGCCAACAGACTTTGGGATGCTCTACCATTACTAAACTCTCACACCATTGATACTCTAATACTTAGCGGCGGTTCGGCCAAGATAATCGAAAAAGAGCGCTTTGAGGCTTCAATACTAAAAGAGTATTGCCAAAATATTGGAATAGATATCTCAAGAATACTAGTTGATTCACTATCACGAAACACTTATGAAAACGCGGTAAATACAGCCAATTTGCTCTCAAGATATCATTTATCAGACACATTAAATAGAAATCCCATCCTATTAATAACTTCAAGCTACCACATGCCTCGTGCTATAGCTTGCTTTAAAAAGCGCGGGATAAACTGCTATGCACTTGGAACAAACTCATTATCTGATATTAACGAACAAACTCTCTATAAAAAACTATCTTTCTCAATGGATAATATTATAGGTTGGGATAGGTTAATTCATGAGTGGCTAGGCTTTTTCATGTATAAGATAAATGGATATTGCTAATTAAAACGTATCGATAAAAAGCTTCTCGATTACCGCCTTAACAGAACTATTTTTAGAAATGTAATTATTAACCATAACCGCAACGGCCATGGTATCACCCCTATCGTTAACAACATATCCTCCATAACAAAGCACGCCTTTCATGGAACCACTCTTACCATAAAACTTCCATTTTGGAGAGATAAAAGAGCGCTTAAGAGTTCCATTAACACCAGCAATAGAGAGAGATGCTTTGAATTGAGAATACTTCTCAGATTGATACTGATACGTCAACATATCGACCACTTGCGAAGCTGTCACCAAATTGCGAGGCGACACTCCACTACCATCTTCAACAACAAGATCTGACGCGATACGACTCTTCCAAAACGCCATTAATTCCAAAGAACCACCACTCCACTGCCATCTAGAGGTATTTTTTTTTGCAAGATGTAATAAGAGAGCATCGGCGAAAAGATTGATACTCTTTTGATTGGTTACAGTTATAATCTCTTGTAATGGGGGTGAGAAGAGGGTATAAATTGGTGTATATTTAATGCTATCATCGCGCATCTTAACAGAGCTGGAATTTGAAAATTGCACTCCATTCTTACCTAAATAGCTCAGTAACTCGCTTCCAAACAATCCTGCCGGTGAAGGAAGAACTCCTTTAACTGGAAAGGCATCTTGATTAGTAGGAATAGAACCTCTTACGACAAATCCGTTTGGAATTGGATAGATATAGGCGCTATCTCGATTAATGGTGGAACTATAGACATTTGATATTAATGTATCCATTTCCAAATGAGGTTCAGTACCAACAATACGGCACTTTTTATTCACCTTTTGGGGTGATTTCAAATAGAGTATAAAACTGTTATCACGCCAATTAAACGATTTTGGAGTTGCTCCATAATAATTAGCCATATCCTCAAAAAGACGACCACTAGAGAGCTCATTATCGTCAAAATAGCCATTAAGCAGAATGATATCTCCCTTAACCGATCTTATACCAGCAGAATTTATCGCATTATAGGTTCGAATCAAAACAGTATCGGGGTGCGTTGACGCAAAGTGAGATGACCCTAGGGTGGGATCTCCAAAGCCATGAACTACCAAATCACCGTCTAAAACCCCATTAGAAAGCACTCCTCGATACCCCACAGCACTTTTAAAGCGGTAATCACTACCCCACTCCTCGAGCGCAGCACTTGTGGTGAAGAGTTTCAATAATGATGCGGGAACAACTCTTTGATGAGGATTGTAAGAAAAAAGGGTATCTCCAGTTGTGAGATTGACAGATAAACAAGATACATTACACCCATCTATAACCGATGAATGTATAAATTGATCGATAGGTGCACGTAATTGAGCAGCCAAGAGTGTGGAGACGAGTAATGCGCTAAACAAAAAAGACCACCTCATTACTCATCATTTAATTGTTCGGAGAGTTTATTAACGGCCACTAGACGCATTTTAAGCACATCAAAATATTCGTTAACCATCACTATTTCACTAGAATTGCTCCATTTATATTTAGAGTACAATTCAATCGACTTCTGAATCCAACCGAGCGCCGAATTAATATCTCCTCTCATCTCGGCCATTACAGCTAAATTATAGGCCGCACGCGCTTTCGTGAGTTTACTCCCTTTATCTAAAGCAAAATGAAAAGACTGAATGGCACCATTCCAATCCTCTTTATCCATGGCTTCACCACCCAAAATAAAAAAGTAGTTTCCACCCTTAAAGACTTCGCGATTAACACTTTGCCAATAAGGAACATATCTATTTACAACCTGATGTCCCAACTTTTCACCAACAGAGCGAATAAAATTCGAGGGTGTGGGCAAAGAACTATTAAATTCTGTAAGCGTTCCTGAAGAACCATTAATAAATAATGAGTCGGTAAAAAGATATGTATCTTCAAAAGTCTGACTTATAGAGTTATAAAAACCTAGTCTAACTGCACCTCTTGCCTCCAAATATCCCCAAAAGAGATTATCGTAGATTGGTTCAATAAAAAGTGAACTACCGTAATTGCAATGACTGATAAAAAAAACTCCCTCCGTATTTGTAGTATAGCAGATTGAATCCAACAATACCGATAAGGAGTTACTCTTTATTTGACTCATATACAAGCTATATTCAAGCGAATCAACCACCACAGTGTCAAAGAATTGACGAGAAATTAAATCATCATAAAAGTTGAATAATACAACTTCATTAAAATCATCACACCAAACAGAATCAACTGGAACAGGTGGTTTATTAGGTAAAACTATTTGATAAGAGGGTGTACGTTGAATGGGTGCCAAATTGATAAGAGTGACCTTGGATACACGTTTATCAACATAGTAAGACGCTGGCACAACTTCGGCAAACGAAATAGGATAAAGTGTGGTACAAGCCTGATTAGCAGCAAGAAAAAGAACAATTACAATCCACTTTATGAAGCTAACGCTAATATTACAATTCAAAATCATTATCCGTCTTGGTTTTAGGAACAGCATTTAATATTATAAACTCATTATTAGCTAACTCTTGCAAAAGTCTATTGAGTAATCCCATCATATGTTTAAACTTCATCTCAAATGAACTATCTTTCTTTTTATAGGCCTCCTCAACCTCGATAGAGAGAGGATATATTTCAGTGGCTGCGATAGTTCCCGAAATCCCCTTAAAAGAGTGCAACATCCTTAAAGCCAACTCCTCATCGTTAGCTTGAGATGCAGCTAAAAATCGCTCCTCAAAATTCAGATGATCATAATAGAATCGTGTTAGCAAACGCTGAAAAAAATCTAAGCGGCCTACTAATCTATTTAAACATTCGGTAACATTAATACCCTCAATTTCTGGCAGTTTGGAGGATGGATTTTCTGCAACCGTAAGTTTCAAGTCGATAGTTGACTCATTTTCATTACTCTTATGAATGTAACCATGACCACTATTTCTCTCGCTATACTCTAATATTACTTTATACATCTCCTCTGGATCAATAGGTTTTGCAACCATTCCATCCATTCCAATTTCGAGATATCTTTCAAGTGCACCTCCAATAGCATCAGCAGTCATGGCAATTATCGGGAGCGACTCGTATATACCCAATTTTCGAATCTCGGTAGTCGCTTTATAACCATCCATTATAGGCATTTGAATATCCATAAATACTAAGGTATATTTACTTGGGAAACCCGAATTTTGAACCATCTGGATAGCCTCCTGTCCATTTGAGGCCACATCAACCTTTACGCCAGCCATCATAATAAGCTCAATCCCAATCTGTTGGTTCGTCTCATTATCTTCTACTAATAATACTCGAATACCCTTCTTCTTTTTTAATGTTTTAAGATAATGACCACTCTCGTTGCGTCGAACCAAGTGTTTGCCACTACTTATACCAAGTGCATCCATCATCACATCTAAAACAGATGAATAGTTAAATGGCTTATATAAAATACCACCAATACCCAACGCTTTAACGTTTTTAACAGACTCACCTTGGTTGTAGTTACCCAACATGGCAACAATTGGAATATCGATAATAGAGGCCTTGCCCTCTTTTTCAATTAAAATTACATCCTCAATATTTTCAACCTTCCAATCGATAAAAATAATATTGGGTTTATTTGGATTTGAAGCGCTAAATTCATGGAGGGCACCTTTAGCCGTATAGGTAATGATTGGATTACATTTGAATGCCTTTAACATCTGAACCAAAGCGGTAACAGAAGAGGCGTTTTTGTCGCAGATAAGCACATTTAACCCTTGTACATCATGTGACAGTACAGCACGATTTTTCTTTTGTGCTGCTTGTAAACCAAAACTAGCCGTAAAAGAGAAAACGCTTCCAATTCCATACTGACTATCCACCCATATATCTCCACCCATCAAAGCCGTTAACCTCTTGCAAATAGCTAAACCTAAACCAGTTCCACCATATTTGCGAGTCGTAGAAACATCGGCTTGAGAGAATGAATCAAACAAATTCACTAACTGCTCTTCGGTGAGGCCAATACCAGTATCTCGCACATCAAAACGAAGAATAATTACCCCTTCGGCATCATCTTCAATCTTCACGTTTACCACAATCTCTCCTTTGGCAGTGAATTTAACGGCGTTATTTACCAAATTAACCAACACTTGAGTGAGTCGTAAAGGATCACCTATCAAACTCAATGGGACATCGGGCGCAATAGAGAAAACCATTTCTAACTTCTTCTCCTGCCCCTTATAAGAGACCATACTTGATAAATCATTCATAACATCCTCTAGATCAAAATCGACATACTCGATGGTAAGTTTATCGGCCTCAATTTTTGAAAAATCAAGAATATCGTTGATAATTCCAAGTAGCGCTTTTGATGAGGATTGAATTTTGCGTAAATAATCGGCTTGAATGGCATTTACCTCCTTCTCCATAGCTAAATGCGTCCATCCAATGATAGCATTCATTGGCGTACGTATCTCATGACTCATACGAGCAAGGAAGTCGGATTTAGTCTTTGTAGCAGCTTCGGCAGTCTCTTTTGCCTCTTTCAACGCAGTCGCATCTTCGGCTTTAGCTATAGCAATACCTAGCGTTACAGAGAAGGCTTTAAAAATAGCACGTTCGGCATCTGTCCACAACTTAAATTTATCAAAAACGCCAAACCCAATAAAGCCCCAAAAAAGTTCGCGTGTAAATACAGGCACCATTATTATACTGCCCACTTCAAATTGAGCTATCACGCGCTGCTCGGCTTCGGGGAACTCGGTAATTGAGCCCAATATTTCGCGTTTCTCTGATAAAATATGATACCAACGAGGTACAAAATCTTCAAAATTAAGATTCTGCATATCGGAGCGAAATGTTGGCGATATCTTTCCTTTATGCCATGCAAAAAGTTGAGAGGTCACAAAATTACCATACTCATCAACCCCATTTCGGAAAACAAAAGAGCGCTCAACATTGGCACTTTCACCAATAATTCTCATCGATCGCTTAATGGCCTCATCAACAACTGGATTCACAATAAGCTCTTTTACGGCATCTGCAACCCCAGCAAGAAACTTATCTCTCGAATTGATGCTCTCCAAAGAGTTCTTTTGTTCGGTAATATCAACAATAACACCTTGTAAAGTCACCTCATTAAGCTCGGGCGAAAGCATACTTGTACCACGCTCATAAACCCAACGCACTCTACCTCTAACATCTTTGATTCGATACTCTATTTCATAAGGTCGTCGGCTTCTAACAGCACGTTCAATTTCATTACGTACTAAAGCAAAATCCTCAGATGTAATTAAGTCGCCAAAATGTACACTCTCACTCAGAAAATCGTGTGGTGATACACCTGCAAGCACTTTTACGCCATCGCTTATGAAAAGCATTTTACGATGCGCATCGGTTTTGCAATGAAATACAATACCAGGAACGTTAGCAACTATGGTTTTATATTCACGTTCGGAACGTTCGAGTGCTCGCTGCATATCACGAAGCGAGGTAAGACTCAAGGAAATAGTACAAATAGACGTTACTTGTCCAAGCTCATTAATAATTGGGAAGATATTGCTTAAAAAGATCAATCGCCTACCTCTAACGTCAAAAGTCTCCTCAACTTGCTGTGCAATACCCTGAAAAACAACACGTTGTTCAAAGTCGCTAAATGTCTTCTTGCGTACATCTGGGAAAATATCTGGATCAGTTTTTCCAATGGAATCCTCTAACGAAAGGCCAAATGTCTCTTGCCAACTACTGTTAACAACCACATACTTTCCCTTTAAATCTTTTACAGAGACGAGCGATGTGCTGTTATGAATGATATCGTCGAGAAATTTTTGTTTTTCGAAGAGCGATTTCTGAGACGCACTCTTGAACTCATCGTAATTACGAATTAAATAGGCAAAGAAGACTAACAAAAAGATTCCACTTAAAGCCGCAAAAACGATCACTACAACTAGAAACACAATATTAAAAAAGCCCCAACCCTTTAGCTCCATCTTTTGATAATAGAGAGCCTTTTCGCCAGCATTTTGGATAGTTACAGAAGTCTGCGAAAGACGTTGATAAGCATAATGAGAATCAATAGTTGTTTCTAAGATACGGTAGAGTTGCTCCTCCATGCCACGAATAATTCTCTTAGCTTTTATGATTCGCTGCTGAGCACCATCATCACCACTTTCCACACGAGCGTTATCTATAACCGACAGAATTCTAACAATATGCGATCTAATAGCATCTTTACTTATAAGAGAGAAATTACCAAAACCGAGTAAAGTTTGATACTGGCGTAGTTGCAAGAGTGAGCTCATCATCTCATTTTTCCCTTTCAGAAGAGCTATTTTTTCCTTAGGATTTGAAACAGCACGCTTCAATGCAACCGAATCGGGTATGAGGTTGTAAAATTGAATAAAGAGAGAATCGACGACTCGTTGAGATGTATATAACTCCTTTTCAAGCTGTTTGGCCATTTTAAAATCGTATCTAAAATCATCCATCATCGTTTTGATGGTATTAATACTCTCTAACGATTTACTTCCAAATTGGTCAGATATCGACCGATCAACCAAAACGGCAACCGTATTAACCATGCTATCTATACGCACCACCAGCGAAGAGTCGGAAAGCTGATAGAGATCCTTATCGGTAATACGCGCACGGTAAATTGCGTTTAACACTCGCTCAATCTTTGCCGTGGAGTCTATCCAGTTATAGAGCTTATAAATGCCTGAAATGCCTAAAGTTGCCACTACAAGTAAGATCAATACATTGAGAGAAAAACCAAAGAAAATGATCTTTTTAGTGGAATATTTTTTAAAAAGGAGCTCGAAATAACCTGTCACGACATGAAGATTTATAGAATCTTACGAAAATAGAAAAAAATAGCCAAATACCGCTCCAAAAGAATGTTAATTACGTGCAAAGAAGTTGTTATATTCGCATCTTTAAACATCGATTAAAAGCCACACATTTTCTGATGCAACTAAAACATTTTCTTCCGCTACTCTTCTGCATTTTCTTATCTCCTAAAATAAGTGCTCAATCTAAATATGAGATGCGAGGAGTATGGGTTGCAACGGTAGTAAATATTGACTGGCCGAGCTCCTCAAATCTATCGACAAAAGCACAAAAGAGTGAAATAATTAAGATTTTGGATAATTGTGAGGAGTTAAAACTCAACGCCGTATTCTTACAGGTGCGCTCGTGTGGTGACGCAATCTACAAATCGAGCACAGAGCCTTGGTCGAAATATCTAACAGGCAAACAAGGATTACCACCTGCCCCCTATTACGATCCTTTAAATTTTTGGGTTGAGGAAGCTCACAAACGCGGAATTGAACTTCATGCGTGGATAAATCCATACCGTGTTTCAATGGAGCGAGATGAAAAACTTAGTCCCAACCATGTAGCCAACAGACATCGCAATTGGGTCATCGAATATGGTGGAAAACAGTATCTAAACCCTGGGGAGCCTGAAGTGGTTGACTATATCAAATACATTGTAAGTGAACTTATTACAAAATACCAAATTGATGGAATACATTTGGATGACTATTTTTATCCTTACCCCGTAAAAAGCGAGACCTTTGATGACGAATGGAGCTATAAAAGATATGGATTTAACTACCAAAACATTGATGATTGGCGACGAGATAATGTAAACAGAGTGGTTGAATCGATACACAACACCATAAAATTAGCCAATAAGGGGGTAAAATTCGGGATAAGTCCCTTTGGAATTTGGCGCAACAACTCTATGGATCTGATGGGATCGGAGACAGAAGGGGGCTTAACAAATTATGATGATCTCTATGCCGATGTCCTCGAGTGGATTAAAAACGGATGGTTAGACTACATTGCACCTCAACTCTACTGGGATTTGAACCACAAAAAAGCAAACTATGCCACTTTGCTTCAATGGTGGAGAGAAAATAGCGGAAACACGCCACTTTTTATTGGTGAATCACTTTATAAGATCAATTCTAAAGATAAAAATTGGAGCGATAAGAACGAGATGAAAAAGCATATTGAGCTGTGCCGAAGCACTAGTGGCAATGGTGGCAACATCTTTTTTAGCGCTAACCATTTTAATAGAGACTTACATGATTTTCAATCAGATATAACAGACTCACTATACCTTTTCACAGCTATCCCCCCCTATTTTCACAAAGGTGATTTACCAAACAGCACCGTTGTAAAAATTAAGAAAAAACGCAAAGGAATCATAATTACTGAGCTAAATCGAGACATCGATAGAGGCTCATTAAACCGATTTGGCGTCTATCGTTTTAGTGAAACTGAATTAGGAAATTACCCCTATAGCAAAAACTTAGTTTCTATTACCTACGGCAACAAAATATCTCTTCCCAAAGTGGAGAAATCAAAGATTGGTCGTTTTGGAATCACCTATATTGCTCCAAATGGCCAAGAGTCACCACTTTCAAATATTATTGAGATAAAAGGACGATAAACAATTAAATGCTCCAAAATGGAATTTAAACTAAATGATGAGCTGAAAAACATAACCCCATTTATTGTAATGGAGATGCTTGAAAAAGCAAAAGCCATGGAGCAAAAGGGAGAGCACATTATCCATTTTGAGGTGGGCGAACCCGATTTTGATATTCCAAAAGTGGTGCAACAGGCCATGGCAAAAGCATTGCAAGATGGGCAAACACACTACACGCATTCGCTTGGATTAATTGAACTAAGAGAGGAGATTGCGCGATTTTACAAAACAGAATACGATGTCACAATCTCACCCAACCAAGTAATGATAACTTCGGGCACATCGGCTTCTATTCTACTTATTATTAAAACATTATGTAATTCTGGCGACGAGGTCATTATTTCGGATCCAGGTTATGCGTGTTATGCCAACTTCTTACGCGCAAGTCAGGTAAAACCAATTTTCATAAACGTATTTGCCGAGAATAATTTCCAATTTAATATCGACGAAGTTAAATCCAAAATAACGCCCAAGACAAAAGCCATTTTCCTAAATTCGCCCATGAATCCGACAGGTGTTTTGGTCTCAGACGATGTTTTTACTGAACTATCAAAGCTAAATATCCCCATCATTTCAGACGAAATTTACCACGGACTGCACCATGGAGAGCAACTTAAATCGCTGCTCAACTTTAACCCAAATGGAATTGTGGTGAATGGCTTTTCAAAACGTTGGGCAATGACGGGTTTGCGTTTGGGATGGATTATTACCCCCGAACCGCTCATACGTCCACTTCAGATTTTGCAACAAAATCTCTTCATCTGTGCCCCTACCCTCTCGCAATATGGTGGAATTTCGGCACTAAAAGAGAGCATGCCTGAAGTTGAAAGCATGCGCATAACATACGCTCAAAGAGGCAGTTATATGCGACAACGACTTGAAGAGATGGGCCTTAAAAGTGCGGGTGAGCCCAAAGGTGCTTTCTATCTCTTTTGCGATGTTAGAGATCTCACCAATAATAGCTACCATTTTTGCCTCGATGCATTAACCAACGCTAAAATAGCCATCACGCCAGGAATTGACTTTGGCAATAATGGTGAGGGTTTTATACGATTTTCGTATGCCACTTCTATCGAAAACATTAAGGAGGGGATGGATAGATTGGAGAGGTATTTGAGGAGAAAGTGATTGTAAGCACATGCACTATCAACCAATATCCTTTTTTATCTCTTCGAGCAATTGAGTTTCAGATGGCAGATAGAGTTGATATTTGCTTGCTAAAATGGTTTTATTATCCTCAGGCAAAGCCAATTTAACCATCTCATTATTCTTATTTGCACAAAGTAAAATACCAATTGTAGGCGTCTCGTCATCGAGTTTTACATGACGATTGTAATAATTGACATACATTTGAAGTTGACCAATATCTTGATGAGTAATCTTCTCAGTTTTAATCTCAATAATGACAAGACAACGTAATAAACGATTATAAAAGACCAAGTCGGCAAAATATTCATCATCTTCAATCAAAAAACGTTTTTGTCTAGACACAAACGAAAAACCATTACCCAACTCAAGCATAAACTGTTGCAAATGCTCAATTAAACAGGATTCAAGATCTTTTTCGTAATAATGAGCCTTACGCTCCAATCCTAAAAATTCTAACACCATCGGATCTTTAACAATTTCCTGTGGCAACTCTGGTATTCGTTGATTTCTAGCAACTGAGAGAACCGCCTCTTTGTCGTTGCTTAATAAAAGGCGTTCATACAAACTCGAATTAATCTGCCTTTCAAGCTCACGACCTGTCCATCCATTATTTACAGCTTCCAATTCGTAATACTCTCTTTTTGAAGCATCTTCAATTGATATAAGCATTCGATATTGTGACCAATTCAATTGTGAACGCAGTGCGTTCACAATTGGATAAGTTCGATAGAATTGTCTGCAAAAATTGAGCTGTCTATGCGAGAAACCACTTCCATATTCGGGCTCAATCTCTACAGCTAATTTTTTAATTAGGTACGTACCATATCCTGCCCGTTCTTTACCTTGCTGCTCTTCATTAAAAATACGCTCGCCCATTTTCCAATACATCTCAACCCGATGAAAATCAACGCTTCGTACTGCGCTTATGCGTGCCTGATCGATGATCTGCTTTATATCATTAACAAAAGAGTTGGCCAAATCGCCCTTAACTTTACTCATAATTTATTAGATACATTAAACACAGCTATTCTACTTTAGTCTATTACTAGCACTATTCTCAACCAACGATTTCATTTGTGAGATAGCAACTTTATTAAGTTGGAGCAATCGTTGGACTGACGATAAACCTTGCTGGATTAGTAACGCATTGATGCTTTCCAAAGTACTTAAAACCACCAACTGTTCTATTCCTACATTATCTCTAATATTTCCAGTTTTATCAGGATTTTGCTCTCGCCACTCCTTTGCAGTAATTCCAAATAATGCAACATTTAAAATATCAGCTTCGTTGGCATATACTATATTTGCTTGCTGTTTCGATATTTCATGTGGAATTAAAATCTCCCTAATTGTGTCGGTATGAATTCTGTAGTTAATTTTCGCAATTGTTCGTTGTAAATTCCACTCCAACTGCAAACGACTATTTTCTTCTGTTTTAAGGCGTTGGAACTCTTTAATTACAAATAGTTTAAACTCAATTGAAATCCATGAGGCAAATTCTAAGGCAATATCTTTATGTGCGAATGTGCCTCCATGCCTTCCTGATTTTGAAATAATACCAATAGCATTGGTAGTTTCAATCCATTTTTTAGGTGATAAAACAAAACTATTAAGACCTGCCAGTTTCCTAAACCCGTCGAATTCGACGGGTTTAAAATTCAAATTATAAATTGTTTCCCAAAACCCTAAAAGTTCAATTGTATTTCTGTTTCGCAACCAATTTTTAATTATATCATCGGTACTCTTTGCATCTTTATAACGTGCAATATCAGTTAGAGAGATGTAATCTTCCTCATTGCTTTCAAATAGTGCGATATCAAATCCTTGTACATTGATTATTTTGCTCTTCGACATTTCGCTTTTAATTTAATATGTTAATAGACATTAGCTGTAAATCAATAGTATGATCCCTATTTTGTAAAAGTCAACATCGACGCACAAAATATTACTTTCAATATCTCACATATCCCCTAATTGGTTATATTTGCACCCATGGTAAGAGTTTTGGCATTAATCTTTTCACTCTACATTTTGGCACTCACAGCTCTGCCTTGCGTTGATGTGCACAAAGATGAAGCAGAAACAAAAATTGAATTATCCGATACCGCACACAATCATCACAACGAAAACGACCTCTGTTCACCTTTTTGCACCTGCGATTGCTGTGTTTCACCCGTTTTACATATCTACACCTCAATTCAGATATCAATAAACGTTATTGCCCCCCATATTTATCAAGAGTATCAATCGGCGTTAAACTCTGCGCTATTTGTTACGATCTGGCAACCGCCACAATTAGCTTAATACATCTTTTGTAACTCAACCATATATCTCAACAGATATGTGGCATAACATCATGTATTAACCTGATTTAGATATTATTATGATAGAACGCATTATCCATTTTTCAATTAAAAATAAAATCATCATTGGGCTTTTAACCTTTGCATTGGTTGTTTGGGGAAGTTATTCGCTCATCCATCTACCCATTGATGCAGTGCCCGACATTACCAATAACCAGGTACAAATCATATCTCGTGCCCCATCCCTTGCCGTTCAGGAGGTAGAGAGTTTTATAACGGCTCCCATCGAGGTGGCGGTTGCAAATATTCCCGATGTTTTAGAACTACGCTCCATTTCACGCTTGGGGCTCTCGGTCGTTACCGTAGTGTTTAAAGATAAGGTGGACATTTACTGGGCTCG
>JAGPHP010000182.1 GCA_018055415.1 Breznakibacter sp.
AAGTACGATATCACTACAGTTAAAACAGGTTATGTAGGTGGCGTTTTAGATGGCGTTGAACATCATAATGGGCAGTATGGCGTTCTTCATTATCGTAAAGTGATCGAAACGGCTGCAAAATATAAGGTCAATATCGATAATCATGAGCCAGTAATGCCTACAGGATTATGTCGCACCTATCCAAACTTGATGACTCAAGAGGGTGTACGTGGTCAGGAGTGGGATGCTTGGTCGGTTGACGGTGGAAATCCAGCCGAACATACTACCATTATACCATTTACACGCGGTTTGGCAGGCCCAATGGATTTTACGCCTGGTACCTTCAATTTTAAGAATACCGTTTTGCCAAACACTTACGTGCACACAACTTTAGCTAAGCAGCTTGCTCTTTCAGTTATAATCTATTCGCCGCTTCAAATGGCTTCTGATATGATTGAGAATTACGAGAACAATCCAGCTTTTGAGTTCATCACTTCTTGTCCTACCGATTGGGCTCAAACAGTTGTTCCAGATGCAAAAATTGGAGAGTATGTTACCATTGCTCGTAAAGATAAAGAGTCGGAAAATTGGTTTGTAGGCAGCATAACCAATGGCGATGCTCGTCAACTATCCTTGCAGCTATCATTCTTAGCTAAAGATAAGAAGTATAAGGCTAAGATCTTTAAAGATGGAAAAGGTGCCGATTATAAGAGTAATCCTTATCCGGTTGATATCGTGGAGCAAGAGGTGGATCTAAACACCGTTTTAACGCTCAATCTTGCTCCTGGTGGTGGAACGGCTATTATTTTAACACAAATAGATTAATTAATATAACGTGAGTTCGATGTAAGAAAGTCTTCTACATAATTCCTAAAATAGATTAACATCATGTAAACCTATTTCAGGTCTAGATAGTCTCGGCAACATCCCCTCCAATTGGAGGGGTGCCCGAAGGGTGGGGTGGTTTATTTGTCCAATCTCAACGATCATTCTTCCATCAAAAACATACGTCGAAATAATATTGTGCAGAGTGATAATAAGTATAATAATGTACTTATTGAGTCGAAAGTTGGCTGTTTGTAGTTTAATGTAGTAAATCACCTAATTTTTATAAGTAATGAAAACAAATTTTAAAATTCAATCTCTCATGTTGAATATCCTATTATTCCTTTTTTTAGGGGTCTTCCCGAGTTGTTCTAAAGACTCAGTTCCAGAACCAGCACCATCTCAGCCTACCACCAATGTGCGTGTTCAGTATGGCACACCATTCAATCAGGTTCCCGATCCCCAAGATGCTATCATCTATCAAGTAAATATGCGTGTGTTTAGCTCTACGCGCAATTTTCAGGGTGTCATCAAGCGTCTCGATCAAATCAAAGCCCTTGGTGCTAACGTGGTCTATCTGATGCCAATTTACCCCGTAGGTGCGGTAAATTCTGTTAACTCGCCTTACTGTATTCGCGATTATGCATCCATAAATGCCTCTTTTGGAACGCTTGACGATTTGCGCCAGCTCGTTGACGCCGCTCACGAAAGGGGAATGGCCGTGATGCTCGATTGGGTGGCTAACCACACCGCTTGGGATCATCCGTGGGTGAAACAACACAAAAGTTGGTATGTCTCCGATACATCGGGTAACCTCACAAGTCCTAACGGATGGACCGACGTAGTACAACTAAACTTTACCAAACAAGATATGCGTGCCGAAATGATTGGTACTATGATGGATTGGGTTTATAAAGCTAATATCGATGGCTTTAGATGCGACTATGCCGATGGCCCTCCAGTTGACTTCTGGAAACAAGCTCTCGACTCACTGAAATCTATCTCTACGCACAAATTGCTCATGTTGTCCGAGAGTGGTCGTAGCTCAAATTATACCGCTGGATTCAATTACAACTTCGGCTTTGGATTCTTCGATCAACTAAAAAAGACCTTCGTAAATAATCAATCTGCTAAATTGTTAGAAGGATTTAACACCTCCGACTATGTGAGTGCTTCTGCCAATCAGTATATGATCAGATACACCACCAACCACGACGTAAACAGCTCCGATGGTACTCCACTCGAACTCTTTGGCGGAAAAACCGGCTCTATGGCGGCCTTTGTGGTAGCTGCCTACATGAAAAGTGTTCCAATGATCTACAATGGTCAGGAGGTTGCCACAAACTACCGTTTAATGTTCCCTTTCACCGGGCCGGTAATCGATTGGAGTGTTAATGCCGATGTAACCACCGAGTACACCAACGTTATCGCTTTCCGCAAATCCAGCGATGCCATTAAGCAAGGTGTCGTTGCGCCATACAGCAGTATCGATGTATGCGCCTTCACCAAAACCTATGGCAACGAAAAGGTGTTGGTGTTAGTAAATATGCGCAATGCAACCAAAACATTTACCTTACCTGCCGCACTTCAAAACACAACGTGGAACGATGTATTTACCACACCTCAATCTTCGGTAACTCTCGGAACCACCATCGATTTAGCGCCCTATCAGTACCGTGTGTTTCAGGTGAAATAACACAATTTAGGTTTTTCTGTAGTAGAGACGCACAGCTGTGCGTCTCTACAGCTGTGCGTCTCTACTGCATTAACCCATCCTAACGATTCAAAATATTCATTTTATTTGGGGGTGCCGGCCAAAAGGGCAAACCCCTGTGTACAGACATCGCATGCGATGTCTCTATCCCCTGATTTCGGCCCTTTTGCCCGTCGGGCTATCCGTTCCAAGTCCGCAGGTGGCCAATTTCTTTCGTACAGACATCGCATGCGATGTCTCTAACCCCCTTATCTCGGCCACCTTTACGGGCTTTACACTTCTATCCCTCACCCGCTCACCCGAAAAACCTTCAATCTCTCGAAAACTCTCTATTAACGTGAGTTCGATATAAGAATTCAATCATACACATCATTGTTCCATCGGAACAACCGTTTATAGCCGTGGACGTAAGTCCACGGTACAAGTTGATTTACACCCTCATCGATCCATAGGATCGACCAATGTAAATTTAGTTGGTATAATTCTAAAATTGGTCGATCCTATGGATCGAAATAATAAGGACATCGATTTCCGTGGGTTTACACCCACGGCTAGAAACGGACGATCCGAAGGATCGTAATAAAGAAGTGATTATCAAACTTTATGTCATCTTAAAACTCAATATTTTATTCTTCGATCGAACTCACGTTCTATTAACTATCCCGCAGCGCGGGAAGCACCAACATCGCCAAAAGGAAGCAACTCGCAGCGCTGGAAGCAACCAATTTCGTCACGAGCGAGCAAACCACAGCGCTGGAAGCACCAACTTCGCCAAAAGCGAGTAAACCGCAGCGTTGGAAGCACTAACTTCGTCAAAAGTGAGCAAACCGCAGCGCTGGAAGCACCAACATCCCCAAAAGGAAGTAAACCGCAGCGCTGGAAGCTCCAACTTCGCCAAAAGTAAGTAAACCGCAGCGCGGGAAGCACTCATGATGTTTCCATAAAAGTCCCGCGGTTAAATAACATTATTAAACAAATAAAATTAGATTTGTGTAACAATGTGCTCTAATAGAAAAACATTGATTGTTGCAGTAACAATATAACCGCTAATGGGTATGCTAACGTAATAAATATGCGTAAAGACACTTGTTAGGGGCAAGGCATAAAGGAAGACCGAGAACATTGCACATATAGATTGTTAGGCTTTATTTTAATTAAAAAAATGTACTGGGTACAAATCAAACAAGAAAAAGATTTTGCATGTATGAGAAAAGATAAGTTATTTTTAAAAATAGCAGATATGAGGATTGAAAATAGAATAAACCCAATTAGAGACAATAAGATATACCAAATACGAATATATTAGAAAGCGCATAATGGACTGAGAAAATAGTCAAAATTTCATATTGGATAAAGTAATTTACAGATTATGATTAAAAACAGAACGTTAATATTAACATTTGATATAATTTGGAATACTTTAATAGTGTTCTGTTTCGTTGCTTCCTTAATTCGTGAATTTCTTGTTCATGGGACTGGGGATGGACCTGTAATGTTAGCTTTATTCTACCTGAAATATGCGTTTTTTGCAACAGTTATTAATCTGACTTTTCAAGTGGTTATTATAAGAAAACGGATGAAAGTTAATGTAGGAATTGTTACCATTTTGATAAAATGTGCTATTCTCTTCGTTTGTTTTATGATTATTCCATATTTAGAAAAGAAACAAACTCAAGATTATTCATCCTATAATCTATATTTGGCAGGATTTATATTTGTGTATTTTATTATTCAATATGTTGTGTTTTTTTGGGGGAAATTGAAGAATGAAATATTGAAATAAAAAAAACAAAGCCTAACATTGTGTAGCATTAATGGCGGGTGAAGCACGTTCCGCAAGGTTCGTTTCCCGCATCAGCCTTCTAACGGCTTGAGAGGAGAATCGCCCGCAATCCGCTACTAATGCTACACTACCCGTTGTGAGCCATTAAAAAAATCTGAAATACAACAATATTGAAATGAAAGAACCATTTATTATTGAAAGTTTTATTGACTATATTAATTTAATTAACGTGAGTTCGATGTGATAATTTGTCTATTTACTCGTCATTGTTCCATTGGAACAACCATTTCAAGCCCTGGATGTTAGTTCACGGTTTAAAGTGATTCACATCCTCATCAATTACCTGGGTTAGTGG
>JAGPHP010000038.1 GCA_018055415.1 Breznakibacter sp.
GAGTGATGGCTTTGTTGAAATCTCGGCATTAGGTGAGAGATTAAACTCGTCGCTAAAAAAATTAGTTAGATATCTGTTTTGATAAAGATATTCATGTTTGATGCAAAAGAGACCCCAAATATTCTGTAATCCAACTTGCTTAGAAACCACATAATACCACCCATTCCCTAGAAACTGCACCTCTCCTGACCGCAACGGATCTTTGGTATTAAAAAACGATTGAGCGTCACTACTCCAGGCTTTAGCTCTATTTTGAGTAGTAATTACAAAACCAAAACTATTATCTGACTTATTTGAAAATCTCGAAAGTAGCGTAAAATCTGAGAATTGAGAATTATATCGACCTGACTCCTTCTCCAATTTTATTGCATCTAGTGTTTGAAGAAGAGTTGCGATCTTGTTATGTAACTTATTCTCAAAAAGAGTCTTTTCGATTTGAGGATTATATGATGATTGAGAAGCAATTTGAAAAACAACAGCAACAATAAACGCTACCATCATGCTCAAAAGCACCCACGATAACTTTTTATTATTAAGTTGTTTACTAATCATAACCTGTGCGTAAAACATCTTACCTGCTGAAATTCAAATATAAGCAAAAGGATAGAGACAAAAAAGAGCGAGTAGGATAATAAAATCCTACTCGCTTTAATATTACAAGGGCAACTATTGTATTGCCTTTAAACTTAAATCCAAACTTTTAATATGATGGGTTAATGCCCCAACCGAGATAAAATCGACCCCACACTCAGCATAACTTCTGAATGTCTCCATTGTAATACCACCAGATGATTCCGTTTCATACTTTCCGGCAATTTGCTTAACAGCTCGTTTGGTCTCCTCAATATTAAAATTATCAAGCATAATTCTATGAATACCACCTACACGCATCACCTCATCGAGTTCCGCAAAATTTCGCACCTCCACCTCAATCTTCATATCTGGTTTACCAATCGACTTAAGATAGTGGTGAACTTGTTTTACAGCTTTTTCAATACCTCCAGCAAAATCAATGTGGTTATCTTTCAACATCACCATGTCGTATAATCCGATTCGATGATTTACCCCACCGCCAATTTTTACAGCAGCCTTTTCAAGCAGTCTCAGCCCTGGGGTGGTTTTTCGAGTATCTAAAATTCGCGTATGCAAACCATCAAGAAGTCTCACATACTCATTGGTTTTAGTTGCAATACCACTCATGCGTTGCATCACATTTAGCACTAGGCGCTCGGCTTGTAAAAGAGTCAAAACTTTACCTTCGACCTTGAATGCCACATCGCCTTTCTTTACTCGAGTTCCATCTTCAATAAACTTCTCAAAAATCACATCTTTATCAAGACGTTTAAAAATAAGATTGGCAATATCAACCCCAGCCAAAATACCATCCTCTTTAACCAAGAGATGTACTTTACCGATTGCTGTTGGTGGGATACACGCTAATGAAGAGTGGTCACCATCGCCCACATCTTCACGGATGGCACTCTCTAAAAAACTTGCTAAAATCTCTTCGTTACTCATTTTGCTCTTCAATTCTTAACTGATGTATTAATATTTTACCACTATCATTTTTTGTTAAAAAATAAAAACGATAGGTTCCTGTTGAGGAGATGTACTTTCCAATAGCAAAAGAGGCATTCTCTCGCTGTCCTTGATGTATTATAGTAAATGAACTTGGCGCATTTTGTCGAAAAAAATCGCCCATCATGTACTCTGCCTGACTCTTACTAAAAACGCCACTTTTATTAGGCAAAATAAGCTCTAAAGAGGAGTTAAAGCCTTCGGCTAAACTACGCGCATCGCCATTTTGGGTAGCCTTAACAACCGACGACGGCAAATTATTCTGTCCCATCACAGAGAGTGAAAGAGAGATAAAAGCAATGATTAATAAAAAAAAGTTTTTCATAAATCTTATATTTTAAAATATTTGCCAATACTTGAATCACCAAAATTCAATTTTAACAAAAATGTTTTAAATCTAAACCCAAATAATAAAGCTATCGTAGAGAGTGCAAAGTTAATAGAATTAAGGGTACTCGTACACAAATATTAAAAAATAACAAATTTGTTAAACTCACTCAAAACTCACTAATTCCAATTACTTTTGCACATAATTAAACACTACAAATAGATGAAAGTTAAACTCATTGTTATTGGCAAAACCGATGAATCCTACCTGCAAACAGGGTTTCAGAAATTTGAAGCACGCCTAAAACACTACATTCCATTTGAATTTATTGTTATTCAAGATATAAAGAACAACAAAAACCTTACCGAAACGCAACAAAAAGATAAAGAGGGCGAATTGATACTAAATGCCATCGAATCTACCGACGCCCTCTATCTGCTTGATGAGAACGGCACACACTTCAGTTCTGTAGAGTTTTCGGAGTTTATTCAAAAGCAGATGCTTTCTGGAAAAAAAAGTCTCGTTTTTGTTATTGGGGGGCCTTATGGCTTCTCTCAAGCGCTCTACAAACGAGCAAATGGCAAAATATCCTTGAGCAAAATGACCTTCTCGCACCAAATGGTTCGTTTAATCTTTATTGAACAAATTTATCGAGGAATGACAATCTTAAAAAACGAACCTTACCACCACATTTAAATAAAGTAGTTTGTCAAAAAAAGCAGGTTATAGAGAAACTTTAAACCAAAATCTTCGTATTTTTACAGATAGCGAAAATAAGAGCAACAAAACTTGGTCTCTCCATGCTGGGCGAGAATAAGTTTACATTAAAATCAAGAGGATGTTTTTAACGAATAACAGCTCATTAGCCATAATTGAGGGAAATCATCGTGTGACGCACCATCAGGTAGCGCAAAGGGCGATGCAATTAGCAAAATCGTCCCAGATAGAGGACAACTCAAAGATTGCCATATTCGCAGAAAACAGACGAGGTTGGGTTTATGCCTTTTATGCCGGGTGGATTGCAAACAGCGTGGTGGTACCCATCGATTATTTGGCAAATGCGAAAGAAGTTGCTTATATTCTAAATGATAGTAAACCCGAAATAATTTACATCACACAAACCACTAAGGCTGTTCTAGAAAAAGCACTTCCAGATATAACTTACTCAATAAAAACAGTTTACATTGAGACATTTGAAAATGCTCCAATCAATAATGAGATTAACGCATTTCGCTTCAATCCAAATCTCGAAAAAATTGCCGTAATCATCTATACAAGCGGAACCACAGGGTATCCTAAAGGGGTGATGCTATCATTCAACAACTTACTTTACAACATTTTAGGAGTTACTACAGAGACACACATTCTCTTACCAACTGATGTTACGTTTGTATTATTACCCTTACACCATATCTTACCACTTTTAGGATGTGTAATTGCCCCCCTTCATTTGGGAGGAGCTTTGGTTTTTGCACCAAGCATGAATCCCGAAGAGATCGTGCAATCTATAGCCGATAATAAAGTAACAATTATTATTGGCGTCCCTCGACTCTATGCTGCATTTAGAAAAGCTATTATGAGCAAAATAGAGAGTAATATTATCGCGAAAGCTCTTTTTATAATTGCTGACAATGTAAACTCTTATGCATTCTCTCAAAAGATATTTAATAAAGTACATCAAAAATTTGGTGGCTCCATTAGATACATGATTTCAGGAGGAGCGTCGCTCGACTTGCAAGTTGGCGAGGATATGAAAGTTTTAGGATTTAAGATATTAGAAGGTTATGGCATGACCGAAGCAGCTCCTATGATCTCTTTTTTAAGACCTGATGAGATTATTGTAGGCTCGGTAGGGAAAGCTCCAATGTCGAGTAAAATTGAGATACGAGACGGAGAAATTGTTACCAAAGGCGCTAATGTTATGGTTGGCTACTATAATAGACCCGAAGAGAGTGCCGAAGTTGTGAAAGATGGTTGGCTTTATACAGGTGATTTAGGGTATCTCGACAAAAAAGGGAACCTCTACATTACTGGTCGAAAAAAGGAGATAATAGTTCTATCTAATGGAAAGAATATAAATCCACATCTTATCGAGATAGAAATAGAAGCTAAATACCCAATTATTAAGGAGATAGGCCTTTTTGTAAAAAACGACCAACTTCATGCCATTATTGTCCCAAATTTAGTTGAGTTAAGTATTCTTGGCATTGTTGAAATTGAAGAATACATTTTGCACAATGTTATTGATCGATATAATAACGAAGCAATTAGTTACAAAAAAATTGTGCATTTCTCGCTAATATCTGATGATTTACCACGCACCCGCCTTGGCAAACTTCAGCGTTTTAAACTGGCAAATCTTGAAGAGTATAGAAGTGAAGAGGTAAGTATTGAACCTGAATTTGACGAATTTAACATCATCAAAGAGTACCTTGCTCGTGAGAAACGAATTGAAATAAAGGGCAAACACCATCTGGAGTTTGACTTAGGATTAGACTCTTTGGAAAAAGTAAGTTTTCAAGTATTTATCAAGTCAACATTTGGGGTTTCTTTAGATGTTATTGAAATGATAAACTTTGGAAATGTGCTTGAGTTAAGCAACCACATTCGCTTACATCGAGTAAAGATGGAAGTTGAAGAGGTTAATTGGCACGAAATTCTAAAAAACGATATCGATTTAAAACTACCCAAAACATGGTGGAGCATCCATCTAATTACCCTACTTTTCAAACTCTTACTTAAGTTAACTTTTAAGATGCAAGGTTATGGCAATAAGAACATTCCAACTTCACCTTGTATTATCGTCTCAAACCATCAAAGCTACTTTGACGGGCCAATCTTATCCGCCTACTTAAGTTGTAGTCAAGTACGTAAAACGCTCTACTACGCAAAAGAGAAGCATGTGAGTAAAATGTGGCAGAAGTTTATTGCAAAAAAACACAACATCATCATAATGGATAAGAACAAAGAACTTCAGGAATCCATTCAAATGATGGCACAAGGACTCAAGCAAGGTAAAAACATTGTGATATTTCCAGAAGGAACGAGAACAAATTCTGGACGACTTGGAGAGTTTAAAAAGACCTACACAATTCTAGCAAAAGAGTTAAATATCCCAATTGTACCCGTAGTAATTAAGGGAGCCTTTGAGGGATTACCTAGAGGATCGCGAATCCCAATATTTGGACAAAAGGTATCTATAGAATTTCTAAAACCAATAGAGCCTGCAGATCTTGATTATGAAACTTTAAACATCAAAACAAGAGATGCAATTATGGAAGGGTTAAAGAGATAATACAAAAAGGGTTTGGAAAATCAATCCCAAACCCTTTTTCAATATTATAACTTTAAATTAACCTACTTAAAGAAATTCTTTACTGGATTAGCGTACATCTCCATAAGCGAGTGATATATAAAATCTTTATCCGCTTCAATTTTAATGCGTTCCATGTGCTCACGAATATACTCGTCATAAACAGCTTTTTCTTCAGCAGTGTAATGCTCAGAATACTTAGGCTTTGTAGCTAACTCATCGGCAGCCACAAAATTTCCCGGCCACAATTTATAGTTACTATGAATTTGCTCGTCAATAATGGCGGCAATTGCTTCGAGATGGCCCGCTTTAGGCGTAGTAGCTTCAATCTCATTCAATTTTTCAGCTGTTATCACATCACCAACAACAAAACTCACACGTCCTTTGCGTCCACGCAAACCAGTTCCCATGTGACGTAAATCATCTTGCTGACTCTTCACATAGTTTGGATTATCGCGTTTCATCTGAAATTCAACAGCTTTCAAATAGTCACACGGATCATATTCGTAGGAAATAGAGACTGGAACAATATTTAGAGGAGCAAAAGTATCGCTTAAAGAGCCATTTTTGCTACTCATTCCAATCATTTTCAGAAGTGCAGTTGCCGTTTTATCATTACCATCCTTTGAACGTCCTTCACGTTGCGCCATCCAGATACTATTATTGAGATTTGACAATGAATGACGAATATATGCAGACAAACGATGAGAACTCTCAAGTTGCTGACGCATTGGCAAATTACGCTCTACAATAAATGAACGGTTAAGGCGCACTAAATCTGTTATCCAAGGAAAAATAAGGAGGTTATCACCTATAGCAATTTCCGTTGTACTGAATCCATTTTGAACCAACATAACATTCAAAATAGCCGAATCAAGTACAATATCTCTGTGATTTGAAAGGAAAAGATACCCTTTATTTTTATCTAACTTCTCTAACCCCCTAATCTCAACACCCTTTGTAGAGCTATTGATAATTTGCATAACAAAGGTGTAGATGATTGAGGTTTGAAACTCCTTGATAGTCTTGATATTCAACAGAGTATCAAGTATCTCTTTTGTAGGCATTTGAGGAAAGATATATGTAATTAAGTTTACAAATGTCTCCTCATTTTTTAACCGTTCAAAAACCTCATGAATCTCAGAGTCGTTATAAGGTCTTATTGAATCAAAGTTCTGTTCCATTTAAAAAGAATCTATATTTAAGTATTAATCCACACAAAAACATGAGCTCAACATAGCTAAACTCAACAAAGCATAAAATTGATTAATAAAAATGATATGGACAAACTATCGTCCAATTATTTTGCAATCTATATTAAACAAACCCTTTTATATAAGCTCTCCAATCAAAGTGGCTTGAGTTGCTCGCAAGATTCTCACTTTAACAAGATCTCCAATCTTATGTTCGTTACGTGGGAAGATAACAACCTTATTTTGAGAGGTTCGACCATACATCTCCTCCTTCGATTTTTTTGATGTCCCTTCGGCCAAAACCTCAAATTCTTTGCCCACATCTCTCTTATTGCTTTGCAACGACAGTTTATTTTGAAGATCAATTATCTCTTGTAAACGGCGTGACTTCACCTCTTCCGACACATCATCGGGCAGATGATTTGCCGCATAAGTGCCTGGACGCTCAGAATATTTGAACATAAATGCACTATCAAACTGTGACCATTGCATCAATTCAAGTGTCTGTTTGTGATCCTCCTCTGTTTCGGAATGAAAGCCAGCAAAAACATCAGTAGATATTCCGCAATTTGGCAAGATGCGCTTAATTGCCTCAATTCGCTGCATATACCACTCTCTATCGTACTTTCGATTCATGAGTGATAAAATGCGACTGCTACCCGATTGAACAGGTAAATGGATATGATCGCAGATGTTTGAATATTTTGCCATTGTGAGCAAAGTATCGTCACACATATCTTTAGGATGCGAAGTTGTAAAACGTATTCGCATTTGAGGAAAAGCCTCAGCAATAAGAGCTAGCAACTGAGGAAATTTAACATCTTCACTCTCATTTTTAAAATGATATGAATTTACATTTTGCCCCAATAACGTCACCTCTTTATATCCTCTTTTTTGCAAATCGCCCACCTCTTTTAAAAGACTTTTTGTATCTCTACTTCGCTCGCGACCTCGAGTATATGGCACAATACAATAGGAGCAAAAGTTATTACAACCACGCATAATAGAGACAAAACCAGTCACAGGATTTCCCGATATACGCGAAGGCACCACATCTTCGTAAGTCTCCGTTTTACTCAACTCTACATTAATAGCCTTTTCACCTTTTTCTGCCGCACCAATTAAATTTGGAAGATCGAGATAAGCATCAGGACCCACAACAATATTTGCCCCTTGCTCAAAAAGCTGCTCCTTTACACGCTCGGCCATACAACCAATTATTCCAATAATAAGAGAAGGTCGCTTTTTGCGTAGTGCTCTAAATTCAGCTAAACGGCCCATAACGCGCTGTTCGGCATTATCGCGAATAGAACAAGTATTGACAAAAATGGCATCCGCAGCCTTAATATCAAGCGTAATTTCATACCCATCCATCTCCATAATAGACGCCACAACCTCACTGTCAGCTTGGTTCATTTGACACCCGTAAGTTTCGATAAATAACTTTTTACTATCACTCGATTTCACTAACGAAGACAGCTTGCTTGCATCAATTTTGCTCATATTATTAAAGATGACAACGATTTAAAAATTGCGGCGCAAAGATAGGTTAAAATATTAAGGGTAAGATAGAATTACCAAAATCGTTAAAGGATAATGACAAAATCACCACAAATAGAGTTGACTTTTTCATTATGTGGTGCATACTTACTCTCATATAATAAAACCAAAAATCATGGGCAAACAATACAAAAATTTGGAATCAGACAGTGAATTTTATCTATTTCACGAGCTATCCAAAATCATCGAGCAAAGTCAGCAACAAATAGCCTACCAAGCAAATAGCACACTAACAATGCTGTTTTGGGAAATTGGTCGTCGTATTAATAACGATATCCTACGAAACAGACGTGCTGGTTATGGTAAACAGATATTAACTTCTATATCAGTTAGATTAGAGGCTAATTTTGGCAAAAACTTCAATGAAAAGAACGTAAGACGAATGCTTCAATTTGCTGAACAGTATCCCGATATGCAAATTGTCGTTACACTGTCACGACAATTGAGCTGGTCACATTTTTTAATCCTCATCCCCATTAAAAGCCAAGAAGCTAAATCATTTTACGCAGATAAGGTTATAAATGACAAACTTGGAGTTAGAGAGCTACGCAAACTTATCGCTACAAAATCATTCGAACGAACTACAATCGCTAACTTTCAGAATAAATCGGAAAATCCAGCCATTCTCAACACCTTTAAAGACCCCTATCTGCTCAATTTCTTAGGGTTACACAACAGCTATCTCGAAAAAGATTTAGAACAAGCCATATTGCGGGAATTAGAGGCATTTATCTTAGAATTAGGCAAAGGATTTGCATTTGTGGAACGACAAAAACGAATGATCATTGATGGCGAAGATTTTCATCTCGACCTTCTCTTTTATCATCGAACACTTAAACGTTTAGTAGCTATTGAATTAAAATCAGGCAAATTTGAGGCGCGCTACAAAGGCCAAATGGAGCTCTACTTAAAATGGTTAGACAAATACGAAAGAGCTGAAAATGAACAATCTCCCATTGGATTAATTTTATGCACCGAAAGTAGTCGCGAACAAATTGAGCTGCTTGAAATGCACAAAGACGGCATCATGGTTGCCGAATATTGGACAGATTTACCGCCCAAAAAAGAGTTAGAACAAAAGATTCACAACTTACGAATTGAAGCTAAAGAACGATTAGAAAGAAACAAACTTCTTCGAGAACAACAAGCCATTTACTACATCCAGCAACGTAATAAGTAAAAAAAAACTATTTTTGACGATATTCTAAGGGGTAAATGGGTAGCGAAAAATATCATCAAATATTAAAAGAGTATTGGGGATACGACAACTTCAGAGAGTTGCAATTACCTATCATTGAATCTATTGGGAGCGGAAAAGACACACTAGGTTTAATGCCTACCGGTGGAGGAAAATCTCTCACATTTCAGGTTCCAGCAATGGCAATGGAGGGTATTTGTTTGGTTGTCACACCGCTTATCGCCCTCATGAAAGATCAAGTTGCAAATCTGCAAAAAAGAGGCATTAAAGCACACGCCATCCACTCGGGACTAAGTGCAAAGGAGATATCTATCATACTCGAAAACTCTATCTATGGTAATTTTAAATTCCTCTATTTAAGTCCCGAACGGCTTGCTACCGACCTCTTTTTAACCAAGTTCCCACTACTCGATATTAGCTTTATTGCCATAGATGAGGCTCACTGTATTTCGCAATGGGGGTACGATTTTAGACCAGCCTATCTGAAAATTGCCGAAGTACGAACACTCATTCCCGACAAGCCTGTTTTGGCACTAACAGCAACCGCCACCAAAGAGGTGGTTGAAGATATTCAGGTACAACTCCAATTTAAAGAGAAAAATCTCTTTTCAAAAAGTTTTAGGCGAAGTAATGTCTCCTATGTCGTTCGCAAGTGCGATATCAAAGAGGAGCAGATACTTAAAATCATCACATCGATTGATGGAAGTGGCATCATATACACTCGCAACCGCAAGAAATGCAAGGAACTAGCCGAGCTTTTAAATCAAAATAACATCACCGCCAATTTTTACCACGCAGGCCTGCCCGATTTAGTTAAAGATGAGCGCCAAAAAGAGTGGATGAGCGGAAAATCGCGAGTAGTTGTTGCTACCAACGCCTTTGGAATGGGCATTGATAAACCCGACGTACGCTTTGTTATCCATGCCGATATACCCGAATCGCCCGAAGCCTATTTTCAGGAGGCAGGACGTGCTGGGAGAGATGAAAAACGGGCATTTGCCATACTATTATGGAGCCCCGACGATAGAGGAAAACTACTCCGCAGGATCTCATCCACATTTCCCGAGAAAGAGGAGATAAAGCGCACCTACACAGCTTTAGCTAACTATTGCCAACTACCTGTGGGCACGGGATATCTCTACTCACAAGATTTTGACTTAGGCGAATTTTGCCGACACTTTCATTTTAGTCTGCTCAACGCCCATTCGAGTTTGAAAATACTCGAGCTAGCAGGTTATATCGAATATCTTGAAGATCTGGATATGCCCTCAAAGGTATATTTCACCATGGAGCGCAACGACTTGTATCGCTTTCAGGTAGCCAATGAGGAGCTCGATACCATTATAAAACTTCTACTTCGCCGATATACAGGCCTTTTTACCGAATATGTAACCATTAGCGAACAAGAGTTGGCTCAACTATCTAAATCTACCAAAGATGCCGTTTATAAAAATTTGGTAAAACTAGCTAAGGCAGGCGTTATAAGTTATATTCCACGTAAACACGCCACAATCATCTCCTATCCAACAAGCCGTGAGGAGGAGCGTCATTTAGTTCTACCACCTGAGGTATATCAGAATAGAAAAGAGCGTTACGAAAGCCGCATCAACGCGATGATAAGCTATTGCGAAACCGATTTTGTTTGTCGCGAAAAGCTGCTTCTCGACTACTTTGAACAAACCACGAGCGCCAACTGTGGTGTGTGCGATGTATGTATCGAACGCAAAAAAAACCACACCTACTCCGAAGCTATTGAAACCATTGAAGAAGAGATTGTTAAACTCATTTCTAACGATTGTAATACTTTGGCCGAATTAAGACGTCTCCTACCCTACCCCGCCGAAGCACTTAACAAAGCTATTAAGTGGCTGATAGACAACGACAAAATAACCGAAAACGACCAAGAAGAACTCGTTATTAAAAAATAAGAAAATATCGCATTTTTTAGTACCTTTGCTCTCTATTTTTAAAAGGATGGGAAAAGCACAAAACAGTTTAGTATATTCTAAAAACAGCGTTGAATTTGTTACAGTTGCTAACGAATATTGCAAGTTTATTGAAGCCTCAGAAGGACTCTCGCAACACACCTTTGTAAAATTGGCGCTACGCCTTTTGCCACTGCTCTATCTTAAAGCCTCTTTATTGGAGGAAACTATTGGAGATGAACAGATTACAAACAACGAGGACGATTTTGGAACCGAAACTTTTGTTACCGAAGTTGAGTATTACGCCATCGAAAACAGTGTAAAAACTAGGTTAAGCGACTACAACGAGTACCCTGAACTCTTTGATAATCAAAGCTCTTCAACAAACGAAACAACACTTTGCTTTATTAGTGAAGATTTAGCCGATATCTACCAAGATTTAAAAAACTTCACCCAAAACTACCGAAACGGAATAGACGAGGTGATGCATGATGCCATACTAGAGGCTGCCGAAAACTTTAAAATCTACTGGGGACAAAAGCTGGTTAACGTTTCGCGTGCTTTACACAGCATCTTTTACAATGGCGATTTATCGCAAGAGATCGAAGAGGGCATTGAGGATGAAATTGATGAAGATGAGGAGGACGATGTTAGAAGAGCAAAAGCATCGGGCTGGCTTAAAGATCGATTTGCAGATAAAAACGATGATCCATTTGCGATATAAATAAATACAATAGAAATAGAGGAAATACAATAGAAATTATAATTGAGATAATATATGCAATCATCCATCACCGTCGAAGAGATTAACGAGCTTCCGCCCCTACAATTTAATGGCGAGATAGTGATGGTTGACAATCTCACTATTTACAATAAAATAATTGCTAATTTACAGAAAGAGACCATTTTAGGATTTGACACCGAGACAAAGCCAGCCTTTCAAAAAGGGGTGACGCACAAAGTTTGCCTTTTGCAACTCTCAACCGACACCACTTGCTACCTGTTTAGACTTCATAAAATTGGATTCCCCATAGAGTTACAGCAAATATTAGCATCACCACTGATAGTTAAAGCAGGTGCCGCCACTGCCGATGACATAAAGGGGCTACAAAAACTAGCTCATTTTGAAGCAAATAACTTTCACGATTTGCAAAAGATGGCACTTAAAAAAGGAATAACCGATATAGCTCTTAAAAAAATGGTAGCCATTATTTTAGGCTATCGCATCTCTAAACGCCAAAAATTAACCAATTGGGAGGCGCCCGAGATTACCCCAAGTCAGCAAATATACGCTGCTACCGATGCTTGGGTGTCTAAACTTTTATACGACAAATTACTTCATTTACAACCAATTGCACAATAACATATCGAACAAACAGTTTTAAATACGATGAGCAACTTCACAAAGATATTTTTAAAGCCTGGCAAAGAGGCAAGCCTACAACGCTTTCACCCGTGGGTTTTTAGTGGTGCAATAAAAAAAATTGCCGATAAAGTAAACGAGGGCGATATTGTACAGGTTTACGACAACGAGGGCAACTTTTTGGCTGTTGGACACTACCAAATTGGCTCAATTGCCGTGCGAATTGTATCTTTTGAAGAGGAGTTAGCAGATTACGAATTTTACAAAAAGCGTATTCAACAAGCTTACGAAGTGCGCAAAGCCATTGGTTTAGCTGGAAGCGAAACAACTAACGCTTACCGTTTAGTGCATGGCGAAGGCGATAACCTTTCGGGACTTATCATTGATTATTATAACGGAACAGCCGTAGTACAGATGCACTCTGTAGGGATGTATTTGGTGCGAGAGCTTATTAACAAAGCGCTTCAAGAGGTTTTAGGCGATGAATTAAAATCGATCTACAACAAAAGCGAAGGGACGCTACCATATAAAGCAGACGTTGAGCCTGTTAACGGATATGTTTGGGGCGAGAATAAAACAAAAGTTGCCTTAGAAAACGGACTTTTCTTTAATGTTGACTGGGAGAAGGGACAAAAAACAGGGTTCTTTGTTGATCAACGCGATAATCGCCAACTACTCGAAAAATATAGTAAAGGACGCTCTGTTTTAAATATGTTTTGCTACACAGGCGGCTTTTCATTTTACGCCATGCGAGGTGGTGCAAAATTAGTCCACTCGGTAGATAGTTCGGAGCGCGCTATTGAGATCACTCGTGCCAACGTAGAGCTTAATTTCCCCAACGATGCGCGCCACGAGGCTTTTGCAGAAGATGCCTTCAAATATCTCGATAAATCAAAAGACAAATACGACCTTATTATACTCGATCCGCCTGCATTTGCAAAGCACCACAACGTGTTAAAAAATGCACTTACAGGTTATCGCAGACTCAACACCATTGCTTTTGAGCAGATAAAGAAAGGCGGTATCGTCTTTACATTCTCATGCTCGCAGGTGGTTTCAAAAGATGATTTCAGACGTACAGTTTTTTCGGCTGCGGCAAAAGCAGGACGAAAAGTTCGCATTTTGAATCAACTAACACAACCAGCCGATCACCCAATTAACATCTATCACCCTGAAGGTGAGTACTTAAAAGGGTTAATTTTATTTGTAGAATAATTTACTAAATCACAATATTTTGAATTTTACCGAATTTACATTTAGCACCGAACTTCTTGAAGGCATCAGCCACATGAACTTCGTTTCAGCAACGCCAGTACAGGAGCAAACCATTCCAATTATTCTCGAAGGCAAAGATATAATTGCTTGTGCCCAAACGGGAACAGGCAAAACAGCCGCCTATTTGCTCCCTATCATCAATAAGTTATTGATTCGTCAACACACTGGTATAAACACCATTATATTGGTTCCGACTCGAGAATTGGCTCAACAAATTGACCAGCAAATGGAGGGGTTTGGTTACTTCTTAAATGTTTCGTCAACAGCTATCTACGGAGGTAATAGTCCTGCCGAGTTTGATCGTCAACGTAAAGCCATCGAATCTGGTGTAGATATCATCATCTCAACACCAGGTCGTTTACTACAACACATTGAGATGGGTTATGTAGATTTCTCTAATATTCAGCACTTTGTGTTAGACGAGGCAGACCGCATGCTCGACATGGGATTTGTGGAAGACATCACCTATATAGCCAAATTATTACCGCAAACCCGTCAAAACATACTCTTTTCGGCTACAATGCCTGTAAAGATTCGTGAGTTTGCTAAAAATATCATGCACAACCCAGCCGAGGTAAGTCTATCTATCTCAAAACCAGCTGCGGGTGTTACTCAAGAGGCTTACATCTTACACGATGCTCAAAAAATTCCTCTATTAGTTAAAATATTAAAAGAGAAAGAGTTACCAAGTATCATCATCTTCTCATCACGTAAGCAAAAAGTTAAAGAGATTACACAAACTTTACGCCGTAATAAACTTAAAGCTAGCGAGATACACTCCGACTTACAACAAAATGAGCGCGAAGATGTGATGCGCGAATTCCGAAATAAGAATGTCCATATTTTAGTTGCTACCGATATTATCTCCAGAGGTATTGATGTAGAGAAAATTGATATGGTTATCAACTTCGATGTGCCACGCGATGCCGAAGATTACGTTCACCGTATTGGCCGAACTGCCCGCGCGCAGACGAAAGGGATGGCTATTACGTTTGTAAACGAAGAGGAGCAGTATGCCTTTGGTAAAATTGAGCAACTTATTGAGAGTACTGTTCCAAAAGCGGCACTTCCAACAGAGTTTGGCGAAGCACCGGTTTACAATCCGGCAAGACCTAAAAAGTCACAACCATTTCATAAAAAAGGGCAAAACCCTAGTAGTCATGCCCCACGTCCACAAGGAGCCAATGGTGCAAAGCCACAAGGTTCGGGCGATGGAAAAAAACGTTTCTTTAAGAAGAAAAAGCCAAATAATGGTGGTAGCGGACCTGCAAATCCGACACCTCAACAATAGTCAAATCTACATCTGCAAAATCTTTAGTTTATGAGCGATATTTTTGCAAAACTCATTTCGGCCGAGCTTCAACTCCCGTTTACCGGGACTAAAAACACCATTGAGCTACTCGAACAGGGTGCTACTGTGCCTTTTATCAGTCGCTATCGCAAAGAGCTTACAGGAAGCTTAGACGAGGTTGCGGTTGAAAACATCAAAAACTCATTTGAACGATTGACTGAGATTGAAAAGCGCAAGCAAACCATCCTGAAATCAATTGAAGAGCAGGAGAAGTTAACTCCCGAGCTCCGCAAAAAAATTGAGGAGTGCTATAACGCGAACGAACTCGAAGACATCTATTTACCATACAAACCTAAGCGTAAAACCCGTGCATCAAAAGCACGCGAATTAGGTTTAGAACCTTTGGCCGTAACGATTATGCGCCAAACAGAGCAAGATATTTACACTAAAGCACAAGCCTTTGTAAAAGAGGGCGTTGAGTCGATTAACGATGCTTTAGCCGGTGC
>JAGPHP010000183.1 GCA_018055415.1 Breznakibacter sp.
AACATGAAATAGCATGAATATTAAAAACTCCATACCAAATTTCATAACTTCCCTAAACCTTTTATTTGGCTCAATATCAATACTTTTTGCATTAAGTGGGAGGCATGATGTGGCGGCTATCTGTATTTTTGCTGCGGCTGTTTTTGATTTCTTTGATGGGTTTGCAGCTCGGCTATTACACGCTTATTCGCCAATGGGTAAAGAGCTCGATTCTCTTGCTGATATGGTGAGTTTTGGCGTTGCACCTGCGGTTTTACTATCTTATATGATGATGCGACTCGTTATTAAAACGGATAAGCTCTTTGGCGTTGAGTATATTAAAACAGAAGCGTTATTGTTTATAATTGCTCCCTTGTTAATTGCAGTTTTTGCAGGATTACGATTAGCAAAGTTTAATATTGATACACGACAATCAGATACTTTTTTAGGATTAACAACCACTGCAACGGGTATGTTTATTGCCTCTTTTAGCTATATGGTTTATTCTAAGAGTCCATTTTTTCATCTTTTTTACGAAAAATGGGTGTTGGTTGTAATGGTTGCTGTGTTTTGCACCTTGTTAGTCTCTGAAGTGCCTATGTTCTCACTTAAATTTAAGACTTGGGATGTAAAGAGTAATATCAAAAGATACTCTCTTTTAGCGTTTGCTTTAGCTGCTGTAGTTATTTTTGGTGTAGGTGGTGTTGCTCTTACCATCACGGCTTATATTGTAGTTTCGTTAGTTGAGCATTTTTGGCAAAAGCTTTTTGCTTAGCATCTCCTATATGGCGTTGGGTAGTTTTGTTACCGAAATGAGGTGCCCACATCGTGTGTGTAGCTTGTCTAGAAATCCGTTCATGCGCTCTTCGTATTCGAGTTTGTAATCCTCGTGTAGTTTGTTTACTATCAAATTGAGTGCTCTGCGCGTTAGTGATACCATTTTTGTGTCGAATGTGGATGCTTTAAGTCCTAATTGACGATAGTCCTCTTTAAAGTGCTTTTCGAGGCAGTAGATGATTAAATCAACTTCGTGCTGTTTGTTTTTCCAAAGCGGTGAGTACTCTTTGATTATTTTTAGGTATTCGGCAAGTAGTTTTGAGAGTTTGTGCCTCTGTGTGCGTGCTTTTATGGGCTTTTCTCGTATTGTGTCGATAAGTGAAATGGCTTCGGTAAGAAGCTCTTGTTCGCCCTCCTCTAAGTCGATGTAGTTAACTAAGATGTAATTGTAAACGGGACGTTTTTCTGCAAGTTTTAATACAATTGCCTGTAGTGTTTTGGGTGAGATGCTTTTAATGAGCTCTCTCTTCTCAGCATCTAGTTTTGCCATAGCAGGAGGGGTGTTGTGAGTGTGAAATGGGTTTTACCTATTAAGCATGAAGTGGTGTCGCTTTTTATTGTTGAGCTCACTATAAGAGTTTTTTAACACAATCTTTTTGGGATGAGACGGATGTTCTTCTTCACTGCCCTTGCACCCTCTTGCATCCGATGCCATAATTATACAAACAAAAAAGCAGATTACCAATGGTAATCTGCTTAATCACAGTAGTCCCTAGGGGAATCGAACCCCTCTTTAAAGAATGAAAATCTTTTGTCCTAACCGATAGACGAAGGGACCAGCTTAATTATGCTAATTTATTAACATAAGTTGCTAACTTAGATTTTAAGTTAGAAGCCTTATTCTTATGAATAATTGACTTTTTAGCTAATTTGTCAAGCATTGAAGCTACTTTTGGAAGTAATTCAGCTGCTACAGTCTTGTCTGTTGTGTGACGAAGAGCTTTAACTGCATTACGAGTTGTTTTTGCGTAATACTTGTTGTGAAGTCTTTTAGTCTCAGACTGACGAATTCTCTTAATTGATGATTTATGATTTGCCATCTTGTAAATCTTAATTTTTTTGTGTTAATGTTGTAGTCCCTAGGGGAATCGAACCCCTCTTTAAAGAATGAAAATCTTTTGTCCTAACCGATAGACGAAGGGACCAGAAGCATTTGTCTTTCCAAATGCGGATGCAAAGATAATTCAAATTCAAATACCTCCAAATATATTTTCTCTTTTTTGATTAGTTTTTTTGATATTTTTCTTCGTCAATTGGGCAATCTGCTTATAATCATCGCTTTAATTAATAGTTGTTTTTTCAAAACTTTTTTAACGGTTCAAATTTTGTGAATTTATATAGTTTATTTTATCTTTGCATCACTTTTGGTGGAAGGATTTGGCTTGATTGCAACCACGTAAAAAAATGCTAAAACATATTATGCATCATTTTACCCGTCATCACCCCCACTCAGAAGTTTTGGTTTATTCATCGTCTTATAGCTTAAAGGCTTTATCGTTGTATATTAATTTATTAAATTTAAAATACTATGGGTTACCTATTTACATCGGAGTCCGTTTCAGAAGGACATCCAGACAAAGTGGCGGATCAAATTTCAGATGCTCTTCTTGATGAGTTTCTACGTCGTGATCCTAATTCTCGTGTTGCTTGCGAAACGCTCGTTACTACTGGCTTAACAGTGCTTAGCGGTGAGGTTAAATCGGAGGCATACGTAGATGTTCAGCGTGTTGCGCGTGATGTGATTAATCGTATTGGTTACAACCACTCAGAATATATGTTTGATGGTAACTCTTGTGGAGTTATTTCTGCTATTCATGAGCAATCGGCTGATATAAATCAAGGTGTTGATCGTGCTAAGGAAGAAGAGCAAGGTGCAGGCGACCAGGGAATGATGTTTGGCTATGCCAATAAAGAGACCGAAGATTATATGCCTTTACCTCTTTATTTGTCTCATCTTTTGTTAAAGGAGCTTTCGGTTATTCGTCGCGAGAAGAAGTTGATGACTTATTTACGTCCTGACTCTAAGTCGCAGGTGACTATGGAGTATGATGATACTAATAAGGCGTTACGTGTTCATACTATTGTAGTTTCAACTCAGCATGACGACTTTGATGTAGAAGATCGTATGTTGGCAAAAATTAAGAGCGATGTTCGTGAGATTTTAATCCCTCGAGTTGTTGCAAAACTGGCTCCATCTGTTCAGTCGCTATTTAAAGGTGATTTTATCTTACATGTTAACCCAACTGGTAAGTTTGTTATTGGTGGTCCTCATGGCGATACTGGTTTAACAGGTCGTAAAATTATTGTGGATACTTATGGTGGCAAGGGTGCCCATGGTGGTGGAGCCTTCTCAGGAAAGGACTCTTCAAAAGTGGATCGCTCGGCGGCTTATGCTGCACGTCATATTGCAAAAAACCTTGTGGCAGCAGGTGTTGCTGACGAGGTCTTGGTACAAGTGGCTTACGCAATTGGTGTTGCTCGCCCTGTTGGATTGTATGTTAATACCTACGGAACTGCAAAAGTGAAGTTGCACGATAGTGAAATATCTGCTATTGTTGATACAATTTTTGATATGACTCCAGCGGCTATCATTAAGCGTTTTGGACTTAAAAATCCAATTTTCGAAGCTACAGCATCTTATGGACACGTGGGTCGTAAGTCTTACAAAGAGAGCGTTAAGGTTTATGTTGATGGTAAAGAGACAACCCGTGAGGTTGAATTCTTTACTTGGGAGCGTTTGGATTATGTTGATAAGATTAAAGCAGCATTTAAGTTGTAATAAACACTATAATCTCGTTTGATCGAGATAACTAGTTGATATTTAGGAGGCTATTCACTTATGTGGGTAGCCTTTTTGATTTCTCGCGCAAAGGAATAAATAAGAATGGGGCTGTCCAAAAAGATTTATTGTCACGCAAAGTCGCCAAGAAAAAAACATAAATATAAATAATCAACAAGCTTATTGTGAGTTATTTGCAAAATAATTATTCTGCGCCCTCGCGTCTATGCAAGACAATAATTTCTTTGTGAGACTCCTATCGATTAGATTACTCCTCAAATATGGCTACCACTCTAGCCGGAGCGGCAGAAGCACCTGTTATTTTAAGTGGAAAAACGGATATCTTAAAGCCGCTCAGAGGTAACTTGTCGAGGTTGATGAGCTGTTCCATGTGCCAATACTCATACTCTTGTCCAACAAGGTGTGCCTCCCAAAATAGATCTGAATTATTGCTCTCTTTGGCCTTTTCGATGAGGTAGGGCAGAGGCAGATCCCATCCCCATGAATCGATACCCATTATTTTAACACCTTTGTTTATAAGCCATTTAGTGGCATCGGCGCTCATGCCTGTTCCACGTTTGTAAAAATCTTTTTCGTAAAAATGTTTGTCGCGACCAGTGCGAATGAGTACAATGGTCTTTTCTTCGATTTGGAGATTGTTTTGGGTTACAAACTCTTCAACCTCTTTGGCTGTAATAGCTTCAAAATCGGGTTTGTGAGACATGTCGATAACCACACCAGGCGCAAAACACCAATCGAGTGGTATCTCGTCAATGGTTTTGGATTTAACACCCTTTGTTGTTGGTGAATAGTGCCAAGGGGCATCAATATGTGTTGCCGAGTGCACGCCCATGTTTTGAATGGTGTCATCTGCCCATCCTTCAAAGTTTGTTGGGAAGAGCTTAAAGGGTAATCCCAGAAATCGGATAACTCACTTAGACTGTTTGTGAGCTTTATGTTTTATCTTGATTTTCATAAACCAAGGATCGCTTTTGCGATATTCAATATTG
>JAGPHP010000039.1 GCA_018055415.1 Breznakibacter sp.
GTTTCATACCAATCTCTCCCTCTTGAACCTTATAATATCTTCTATTTTATTTTTTTGGAGGTGCCACCAAGCGCTTGTCTCCAAGTACAGACATTGTATGCAATGTCTCTAGCCTCCTTATATCGGCGCTTGCTGTCGGGCTATTCGCTGCAAGTCCGCAGGTGGCAATTCTTTCGTAGAGACACCGCATGCGGTGTCTCTACATCCCTTACATCGGCCACCTTTACGGGCTTTCCGCTGCTATCCCTCACCCATGCACTCGAATATTCTTAGCTCTTTAGTAAATTCTCTATGGCCGAATCCACCGTTTCAAAATTGAACTCCGAAATCGCACTCACCATCTTATCCTTAATTTGCGACGTACATAAATTTCCAATCGTTCCTTCATGCGTGTGATCCACCGTTTTAGTAGGTTTATACGTTCCCGCTTCGATCTCCAAACCCACTTGTTTGTAAGCATCTCTAAACGGAACGCCACTCAGCACTAAGTTATTCACATCTTCTACGCTAAACGCATAGTTATACATCTCATTTTCAATCACATTCTCTTTTACAATAATGCGCTCAACCGAATAGTTGGTAAGTTCAATGCAACTCAAAAGCTCATCAAAAGCAGGTAAGATAACCTCCTTAATAATCTGCATATCTCTAAAATAGCCCGATGGCAGGTTGGTTGTAATACTACCAATCTGTCCCACCACGCCCTGAATCTTATTGCAACGCGCACGAATCAACTCAAATACATCGGGATTCTTTTTGTGCGGCATTATGCTCGAACCAGTTGTTAACTCGTTTGGTAACGAGATAAAACTAAAGTTCTGGCTCATATACAAGCAGGCATCCATCGAAAATTTACCCAACGTATAAGCCACCGACGATAGCGCATACGCCACACTGCGCTCGCTCTTGCCGCGCCCCATTTGGGCAAATACCACGTTGTAATTCATCGAGTCGAAGCCCAATAAATCGGTCGTCATCTGTCTGTTCAATGGGAACGATGATCCATACCCAGCCGCTGCGCCCAACGGATTCTGATTCACCGTTTTATAAGCTGCCTGTAGTTGATACACATCATCAATCAAACTTTCGGCATAGGCTCCAAACCATAGTCCAAATGAACTTGGCATGGCCACTTGCAAATGAGTATATCCAGGAATCAAAACCCCTTTATAGCGCTCACTTTGCGACTGAAGAGTTGAAAAGAGTTTATTCACCTCCTCAATAATCTCCTGCAGTTTATATCTAATAAATAGCTTAATATCTAATAAAACCTGGTCGTTGCGCGATCGTCCGCTATGTACTTTCTTGCCTAGCTCGCCTAGTTTTGCGGTTAATATCATCTCCACTTGCGAGTGAACATCTTCAACGCCCTCTTCAATCACAAACTCTCCAGCCATAGCCGTTTTGTAAAGCGATTTCAGCTCTGTTAATAGAGGTTTCAAATCCTCCTTCGGTAACAAGCCCACACTCTCAAGCATGGTAATATGAGCCATGGTGCCCAATATATCAAAAGGTGCCAAATAGAGATCCATCTCTCTATCCTTACCAACAGTAAACGCCTCTATTTTCTTATCTACCGATACCCCTTTATCCCAAAGTTTCATTCTTTTAATATTTTAAATCTTAAAACACAAAGGTAACAAACTGAATATAATTTCCTCAACCTAAATGAGGGGAGTTAACTGTAAGATTGAAAATAAATTAACTCACATTTATTATCCATATAGCCAAAAACAAAAGAGGAGAGACTTACAAAATCTCTCCTCTTTCAAAACTATAATATCTATTATCGCTTCAAGAAACTAAAACGATGACGATTTTTAAGTGCAATGCCAGTTCCACGAGCTACAGCGCGAAGCGGATCTTCGGCAATTTTAAATGGAATACCAATTTTGTCGGTTAATCGTTTATCCAAACCTCTTAATAAAGCACCACCACCAGCTAACCAAATACCGTTATTTACGATATCAGAATAAAGTTCAGGAGGCGTTTGCTCAAGGGCTGTTAATACCGCCGACTCAATTTTAGAGATTGATTTCTCTAAACAGTGTGAAATCTCTTGGTAAGAAACTGGTACTTCTATTGGAAGGGCTGTCATTTGGTTAGGACCATTTACAATAAAATCAGCAGGAGGATTATCCAACTCTGGCAACGCAGAACCTACTTGAATTTTAATCTCTTCTGCAGTACGTTCACCAATTTTAATGTTATGCTGACGGCGCATATACTCCATGATATCGGCTGTTAAATCATCTCCCGCAATACGGATAGATTTATTAGAAACAATACCACCTAACGAAATAACGGCAATTTCAGTAGTACCACCACCTATGTCAACCACCATGTTACCCATTGGCTCCTCAACATTAAGACCGATACCTAAAGCCGCTGCCATTGGTTCGTAAATCATGTAAACTTCACGACCACCAGCGTGTTCAGCCGAGTCGCGCACCGCACGAACTTCAACCTCCGTACTTCCTGATGGGATACAAATAACCATAGTTAATGATGGAGTAAATAATCGAGCTTTTGTATCGATCATTTTAATCATACCCCTAATCATCTGCTCAGCCGCGTTAAAGTCAGCAATTACACCCTCGCGCAACGGACGTATCGTGTAGATATTGTCGTGCGTTTTGCCGTGCATCTGACGCGCTCTTTCACCAATTGCAATTAACTTATCGGTTCTACGGTCTAAAGCCACAATAGAGGGCTCGTCAACCACGATTTTGTTGTTGCATATAATGATGGTATTGGCTGTGCCTAAGTCAAGTGCTATCTCTTCTGATAAAAATGAAAACAATCCCATACCTTGAATATATTAGTGTTTAAAATGTCTAAATCCTGTAACCACCATGGCCATGCTGTGTTTGTCGCAATACTCAACGCTTAACTTATCGTTGATTGAGCCACCTGGTTGAATAACAGCTGTAATACCAGCTTCGTCTGCAATCTCAACGCAATCAGGGAATGGGAAAAATGCATCGCTCGCCATAACTGCCCCTTTAAGATCAAATTCAAAAGCCGACGCTTTAGCAATTGATTGACGTAGTGCATCAACACGAGACGTTTGGCCCACGCCGCTTGCAATTAACTGACGGTTTTTAACCAAAACAATAGCGTTTGATTTTGTATGTTTTACAATTTTGTTAGCATACAATAGATCTTCAATCTCATTTGCTGTAGGAGCCTTTGCAGTAACTACCTTTAAATCGGCAGCAACCTCTGTTTTAACATCGCGATCTTGAGTTAAAATACCATTCAATAATGTGCGGTGAGTTGTTTGAGAAACCTTTCCATCTTTGCGAACAAGAATGGTTCTATTCTTTTTAGATTTTAAAAGCTCTAATGCATCGGCGTCGTAACTTGGAGCTATGATGATGTCGAAGAATATCTTATTCATCTCAATTGCTGTTTTATTGTCGATATTGCGATTAACCACAATAACACCACCAAATGCTGAAACTGGGTCTCCAGCCAGAGCATCTTCCCAAGCCTCAACGAGTGTAGAGCGAGTAGCTAAGCCACATGCGTTGTTGTGCTTTAAAATGGCACATGTTGTATCATTAAACTCATCAATTAAATTGATGGCTGCATCTAAATCAAGTAAGTTGTTGTATGAAATCTCTTTACCGTTTAGTTGCTCGAACATTGCCTCTAAATTTCCATAAAAAACACCATTTTGGTGAGGATTCTCGCCATAACGAAGCGGCGCAGATTCTGAAATGGTCAAACGAAGTTCAGTTCCTTTGTTCTCATCAAAATAGTTGAAAATAGCCGAATCGTAGTGCGATGAAACGGCAAAAGCTTTCTTTGCAAAATAGCGACGATCTTCAATTGTTGAAGCACATCCTTTTTCAGCTAACACTTTCTTCAAATCACTATACTCCGCTTGCGACGGAACAATGATTACATCGTTATAATTTTTGGCCGCACCACGGATAAGTGAAATACCGCCTATGTCAATTTTCTCAATAATATCTTCATCCGAAGCGCCCGAAGCAACCGTTGCTTCAAACGGATAAAGATCCACAATCACTAAATCAATTTCAGGAATCTCATATTCAGCCAATTGTTTAATATCGCCATCGTTTTCTCTACGAGCTAAAATGCCGCCAAAAACTTTTGGATGAAGTGTTTTAACACGCCCGCCTAAAATAGATGGGTAACCAGTGATTGATTCAACAGCAATAACAGGGATTTTTAAACTTTCAATAAATGTTTGAGTTCCTCCTGTAGAGTATAATTTTACGCCATTTTGGTGAAGCGTTTTTATAATTTCATCGAGACCATCTTTATGGTAAACCGAAATCAGAGCTGACTTAATTTTTTTGGTTGAATTCATCTAAAACGAATAAACAATTGGAATATAACTTATTAAAATTTTTTCTTGCGTTAAAATTGCATTTTTATCCTCAAAAAAGAATAGAAAGCTACTTCGTTGAAAACTAATTTAACTTATTGTAAAATAGCTATTTATTATCATATAAATGATTCTAAACTAGCAAATATTTTTAATAACTCAATTAGATTGGCAAAAATAAGAATTTATAGAGACTAACCAAGCAGAAGAACTGATTATTAGTAAATAAATCAGTTATATGTGTAGGCTGCTGCTGCGATGCTAATCTTAACATCAAATTGTTTTAAAATGACTTCGCAACATGCCTCTATCGTTGCTCCAGTGGTAATCACATCGTCAATTATAAGAATATGCTTATTGGTTAAATCCTCGGTTGCCTTCAAGCGATAACTGTTAGTTGCGTTTTCCCATCTATCAATACGACCTTTGCGTGTTTGAGAGTCATTATTTTGAATCTTTTCTAAAACATCAACTCTAAATTCAGCTCCTAGTGTTTCCGCTACTTCTTTGGCAATTATCTCAGCCTGATTGTAGCCTCGCTTTTTATGTTTTAGATGATGAAGTGGTACTGCGAGCACGAAATCCACCGATAGAAAAGCATCCATTTTACGAAGTTTATTTCCTAGCATCTTTCCTAAATAAATTCCATAATCTTGATATCCATTATATTTTAATCCATGAAGGATATTTCCTACAGTGCTTCCTTTGGTGTATGAGAGTAATGCTGTGACTGAATGCACTGGAACACGCCCCCAAAAGAGCTTTTCAATGTGATTTTGAATTGAAAAATTACTGTTCAAATAAGGTAAATCAGGTTTGCAAACTAGGCAAACAACGCGTTCTGATAACGACAATTTTGATTCGCAAATGGCACACCAACGTGGGGCAAAGGTGTCGAGCCAACACGCATAAATATAAGCAAACATATTTTTTGTTTTCTTATAATTATGCTACAAAAGTTTCAAATGTCAACATCTGGAATTTAAAAAGGGATAATCTCTTTCGAAATCATCCCTTTTAAATATTTTTTCCAAACCTAAATTTTTTTGTAGATCTTTAATTTTTGTCCAACATTAAGTTTTGAAGAACTATCTAATGCATTCCAATTCATTAAATCTGAATTCGTCACCCCAGGAAATTTTTTGGCAATGCTCCATAAGTTGTCTCCTCTTCTTACAACGTAGTAGTCAACAGGAGAGCCATCGCTAGGAGTAATAGGGGCTACCTCTTTAACAACGGTTGTTGGTACTGGCTTTCCAATAAGAGCTTGTTTCTCTTCAAGAGTTAACGAGTTAACTTTTTGATAGTGAGCTAATTTGCCAGTGGGAACAAAAACAACTAATTTCTGTCCTGCTCTGATTTTATTACCAGATACATTATTCCAGTAGCGTAAATCATTGGCAGAGACATTATACAAAGTAGCGATGGTTCCTAACGCGTCTCCCGTTTGGATAGTATAATAGACTTTTGATTTTCCTTTAGGCGTAGATCCCACATATTCGCCACGCTCAGCTGGCATCGCAACCAAACGATCGTGAGGGAAATAGACTTTTCTATTTAAATTATAAATAGAGTCCTCATAAGCAATAAATGTGTTGGTCGCTAAGAAAGGAACTCTTAAAGCATACGATTTTTTCTCTGCAGGAATTACATCGCGTTTATATTGAGGATTAAGATCTCTCAACGTTTCGATTGGAACTTGAGTTATTCTTGAGATTTGCTCAAAGTGTAATGGTCGGCTAATCATTAGTGTATCGGTTGCCAAAGGAAGGCTTGATCTTCGTGGCTCTAATCCATGTTCTTCATAGTAGTTCATTACATAAGCAGCTGCTATGAATGCAGGAGCATACCCGCGAGTCTCTTTTGGTAAATAGGGATAGATTTCCCAATAATCTTTTTTACCACCCGAACGTTTAATAGCTTTATTTACATTACCCGGACCGCAGTTATAGGCTGCAATAACGAGATACCAATCTCCATAGATGCCATATAGGTCTTTAAGGAAACGCACAGCAGCTTTAGTTGACTTTTCAGGATCACGTCTATCATCGATGTAACTAGTTTGAGTTAAGCCATATAGCTTTCCAGTACCGTACATAAATTGCCATAATCCTGAAGCACCTGCACGTGAAAAAGCACGAGGATTGAGTGCACTTTCAATGATTGGTAGATATTTTAATTCGAGCGGAAGTCCAGCTGCATCTAACTCAGCTTCAAACATTGGGAAGTAATATTCCGAAAGTCCTAGCATCCCTTCCACTAATTCTCTTTTACGACCAGTATAAAAGTTAATTAATGACTTAACTTTATCGTTGTACGGAAACTCAATTGGTGATACAATTGCAGCAAGACGGCTAATGTAGATTGAGTCAATGCCTGTTCCATAGGGAGATGCTGGGTCAGCAATTACAGTATCGGGTACAAATTCGGTATCTGTGATTTGTGGTGGTGTGGCTATTATTGTGGAGTCTGTTTCGTTCATTAAAGTATCAATAGCTAGAGAGCTATCTATCGCTTTTTCAACATCTTGAGCAAACAACGTAATTCCTAAAATCCAGAACACCAAAATCCAACTGCTTCTATTTTTCATATCTTTTTTTTAAATCCATATCCTTTTTAATCTCACTCTATAAAAAAATGGAACGTCTAAAGTAACATTTATTAACTATTATCCCAATAAAATATTAAAAACATCTCTATTTTTTGAAGATAAAGAGGTTCATTTGACATATTTCATGCCAAAAAAAAAGAGGAGGGAGTGATTTACTTAAAAGAGAAATTTAAACCTAAACCATAATTAGGGCCATTATGAAGTGTTGGGTTTACGATAGGTTCCCAACGCATGGTAAGGTCGTCGCTTATGTCAAATTGTTTAAAATGAGCATCCACCGTTGCATCAATAATATTAATCACATATATCAATCCAATGGCTACGTAGCTGTAATCGCGATTTTTTCGTAGATATGTTTTTTGAATATTTAATGCACTCGAAAACCATTGAGAATATTTTCCTCCAGGTACTAATTCTTCTTCCTTAAAGACTCCAGCATCAACAAATTTATCGATAGTGGGTTGATAACTTTTATTTGCAGGATCGTTGATAATGTAGTCGCGATAAGCACTCTTGTAATAGTTATACTCCTTCTGATTATAATAGAGTGCATACCCAGAGATACCTAATCCAATCCAAACAATGGGTGCCTTCCAATATTTTTTATTATAGATTTGACCCATGCCAGGCAAAATTGCCGAGTATAAAGTTGCTTTATGCGGAGAGTAGTATTTTACGCTTTTCTTTTTTGCAACTGATTCACCACTAACCAGTAAAGAGTCAGTATTAATTAAAACTGTATCCTTTTGAGCAGTTGCCCAAAAGGATACAGTCAACATAAGAGTAACAAATATTACTCTTAATTTATTTGAAATAATGATTGATTTTCTTGCTTCCACTATCTACTACACATTTCCTTTATCGAGAATAGCCATGATTTTTTCAAGCTCTTCATCGGTACGAAATGGAATGGTTATTTTTCCGGCTCCACTTGAGGTGCGAGCAAATTGAATATTAGTTTTAAAATGTTCAGAGAGGCGAAGTTTTAAAAACTCGTACTCCTCTGAGAGCGTTGGCTGTACTTTTGTTTTTGGTTTTTCGGAGACATCGCTTAGGTTACGAACAACCTCTTCTGTTTTACGAACATTATAATCGTGACGTAAAATCTGTTCAAAAATCATCATCTGCACAGCTTTATCTTCGATGGAGATAATAGCTTTTGCGTGGCCCATGGTGATTTGTTTTTCGCGAATTGCTAACTGAATTTCAGCAGGTAATTTTAATAAACGAAGGTGATTGGCTATTGATGAACGTTTCTTGCCAATACGTTCAGCCATACCTTCTTGTGTAAGATGGCACTCATCAATTAATCGTTGATAGCTGATAGCCACTTCAATATCATCTAAATCTTCACGTTGAATATTTTCAACCAAAGCTAACTCCAGCATGGTGTCATCTTCGGCATCTCTAACGTATGCAGGAATTTTTTCTAACCCAGCAATTTTAGAAGCACGATAACGCCTTTCACCAGAGATAATTTGGTATCGATTTTCAGATATCTTACGTAGGGTAATTGGCTGAATAACCCCTAACTGTTTTATAGAGATTGCTAACTCATTTAACGCCTCTTCGTCGAAATGACTTCGTGGATTCCATGGGTTTACCTCAATTTCATTGATGTCAATCTCATTTTTAATTGAATTTGGCGCAGCATTTTTAACAATAGAGTCATTGCTATCAATTAGTGCGCCTAATCCTCTTCCTAAAACAGGTTTTTTACTCATATTATATGTGTCGTTCTATTAATCAATATCTATTCTCGGGTTGGTAAGTTGTTCTTAACCAATAATTCTTTAGCTAACGCAAGGTAGTTTGATGCTCCTTTAGAATCAGCATCGTACATAATAACAGCCTTACCAAAACTTGGCGCCTCGCTCAATTTAACATTTCGAGTAATTGGTGTAGAGAATACCATATTACTGAAGTGTGTTTGAACCTCCTCTAATACTTGATTTGACAAGCGAAGACGAGAATCGTACATGGTTAATAAAAATCCTTCGATATCAAGAGCTGTATTTAAACGACCCTGAATTATTTTTATTGTATTTAAAAGTTTTCCCAATCCTTCCAAAGCGAAATATTCACACTGCACAGGAATAATAACAGAGTTTGCAGCTGTAAGAGCGTTTACTGTTATTAAACCAAGAGAAGGCGAACAATCGATTAATAAGAAATCGTAATTGTCTTTAATTTTTTCTAAAACAGATGTGAGAACATGTTCACGATTTGCCATGTTAAGCATCTCAATCTCAGCACCTACAAGATTAATATCTGAAGGTAGAACATGTAGATGCTCAATTTCAGTTTGGAGAATACAATCTTTAGGGTTGATCTCTGGATTTACGATGCAGTCGTATAGACTCTGCTTGATTGCTTTAAGATCAAATCCTAGTCCAGAGGTGGCATTGGCCTGTGGATCTGCATCCACGATCAACACCTTATACTCAAGAACAGCCAAACTTGCTGCTAAATTGATAGCGGTTGTTGTTTTGCCTACACCACCTTTTTGGTTGGCTAACGCAATTATTTTTGCCATATGCTGATAAATTTTGTGTTATAAATTATAATAGGCAACAAGTGCCCAAAGTTAAACTTTATTCTCAATTCTTAAAAAGCTTTCATCATATATTACACAAAACATACGATCCCTCTTTATAATGGTCTTATATTGAGGCGATTACATTTATTTAAACATCAGTAGTTCTTAAATGTGCTTTTCTATACATTCGTGTAGAAGTTGCTGCTTATCAATGGGTACAACGCCTGCTTTTTCGCAAACGAGTCCGCCTGCTAGATTACCAATTTTAGCAACTTTTGCCGAACTAAGACCACATGCCAAGCAAAGTGAGCTTACACTAATGACGGTATCACCTGCACCCGAAACGTCTGAAATGGTTCGGATTTCGGCGGGAATAAATTCATAGCTATCTTTTTGGCACACAAAAACTCCATGCTCAGAGAGAGTTACCATTAATGTATCTATACCTTTTTGAGCAATGAATTTACGTCCAGCCTCAAGAAGTCCGTCTTGATCGCCTTTCTCTAAGTCGATTTTCATACCCTCTTTAAACTCTTTAAAATTTGGTTTAAAGAGAGTTACATTGGTATAAGCCTCATAATTTCTCTTTTTAGGATCAACTAAAACGGGTATCGAACTTGCCGAAGCAACCTCTGTTACATGCTTGATTATCTGAGCTGTGATGGCTCCTTTATCGTAATCTTCAAAAATTATAGCATCAATTTTAGTTTGAGATAACAGTGTATCAATCCTCTCTAAAAGCATTTTTTCAGATGCTGGTGAAAGAGGTGTATCAATCTCTTCATCAACTCGCAAAAGATGTTGATTATGAGCTATTATTCGTGTTTTGATAGTTGTTATTCTACTTTTATCATACACTAACCCATTGGTTGTAAAGCCCTTATCAGAAACCAATTTAACCAATTCTTTCCCACTTTCGTCATCACCAATAACGCTACATAGAATTGGGTTAGCTCCAAGTGATTGAATATTTAAGGCCACATTGGCAGCACCACCCAAACGATGCTCTCTTTTGGTGCTCGATAAGATAGGTACAGGAGCTTCGGGGCTAATTCGTGTTACGTCTCCCCACATATAGGAGTCAATCATCACATCGCCAATAATCAAAACATTAAGATTATTGAACTGCGAAAAAATTTGGGAAATATCAATTCTGCTCATAATGGTGCGAGGCAATAATTAGAATTTAAACTGCTTAATGTGACTTAATAATGTGTTGGCTGTCTGCAAGATAGAGTCGCTGTTTTGCATCATCTCATCTGCAATCACCGCATTTTGTTGGGTTACTTTATTCATGCTTTGAACAGCATTGTTAATTTGGTCGGCACCAGAGTTTTGCTCCATGCTGGCCACATTAATTTCTTGAATGTTAACCGTTGTTTGTTGCATCAACGGCAGAATCTCGTCTAGTTGTTGAGTGGCATCGTTTGACATGACGGCACCTCTAGCAGTCATCTCCTTAATTTCGTTAGATGCCTCTTTACTATGTTCTGCAAGGCGACGAATTTCAGATGCCACAACCGCAAAACCACGTCCATGTTCACCAGCTCTGGAGGCTTCAACTGAGGCATTAAGAGCAAGTACGTTGGTTTCGAAAGAGATTTCATTAACTATTTGAATCTTTTCAGAAATCTCTGTCATTAAGCTTAAAGCTTCGTTAACACTCTTGTTTCCAACAATAACTGAGCTATTGGCCTTTTTGGCAATTCCTTCAGTCTTTTGAGTGTTTTCAACATTGGCAGCAATGTTCGAAACCATTTCTTCCATCGATGAGCTAATCTCTTCGAGCGAAGAGGCGTTATCATTTACGGTCGCAGAAAGGTTTCGTGAGTTGATACTCAGAGTAGTACAAGCTTGCTGAATGGCTTGCGCATTGTTTGATACCGATTTCAAAACGGTTGCAAAACTCTTTCGTAAATCTTCAATGCCACGATTTAGCTCTCCAATCTCATTTCCTTTATTCGATTCTAAATCAACAGTTCGTTTACTAAAATCACCGCGACTAAATGTGTTCATCGTTTCTACCAAATCTCGCAATGGTCGCTTAATGACTAATGTAAAGAGAGCTAAAAAGAATATAGTGACCACACTATTAACGACCATGGCAATAAAAAAGCTATAAGCTCCTTCACTGTTTACAGAAATGACTGTATTAGAGATAGTTATGTATAAATTACTAATCCAAAGAAGCGATAATTTAAAAATAATACTACCTCTAAAAAGCAACCAAAATGCACCTGAAAATAGGCACAACGCTACCAGCAGAAGCGATAATTGGACAAAAATTTCACTCATATCAATATGTTAAAATTATAATATATCAAGTACATTTTGTAAAGGACGGCCAACAGCCGCTTTGTTGCCATTTATTACAATTGGTCGCTCAATTAATCTCGGATTTTTAGCCATCTCCACAATCCACTCCTCGTCTGAAAGCACTTTGCCATTGTAGTTTTCCACAAAGAACTCATCTTTTACACGAATAATATCAAGCGGTTTGCAATTCAATTTAGTAATAATCTCTTTAATATCATCTTTGGATAAAACGCCATCGAGGTAATTTACCACTTCAAAATCTTTAATTCGATCCTGAAGTGCTACTAAACACTCACGACTTTTCGAACATTTTGGGTTATGTAAAATCTTTATCATAGCAAAAAATTATTCGGTTGTAAATACATCATCAGCACCAAACTCCATGAGGTAAGCCTTTATAAAACCATCTAAATCGCCATCCATAACTGCCTGTACGTTTGATGTTTCATGACCTGTTCGCACATCTTTAACCAATTTATAGGGTTGCATGACATACGAGCGAATTTGCGATCCCCACTCAATTTTCTTTTTCTGACTCTCTATTTTTGTTGACTCTTCGAGCCTTTTGCGAAGCTCCATCTCGTAAAGTTGCGACTTTAACAAACGTAAAGCATTCTCTTTATTTCCGAGTTGCGAGCGCGATTCGGTGTTTTCAATGATAATTCCCGTTGGAGCATGCTTTAATCGAACACCCGTTTCAACCTTGTTAACATTCTGTCCTCCAGCACCTCCCGATCTAAACGTATCCCACGTAATATCCGATGGGTTAATATCAATTTCAATGGAGTCATCAATTAAGGGTGTTACAAAAACGGAGGTAAACGACGTCATACGCTTATTAGCCGAGTTAAATGGCGAAAGACGCACCAAACGGTGAACACCATTTTCGCTCTTCAAATAGCCGTAGGCAAAATCGCCTTCAAACTGAAGGGTTACACTCTTAACACCCGCCTCGTCGCCCGGCAAATAGTTAACCTCTTTAACCGTATATTTATGCGCCTCTCCCCATCGAATGTACATTCGCATCAGCATCTCTGCCCAATCTTGACTTTCGGTTCCGCCAGCTCCAGCATTAATTTTTAAAACAGCGCCAAACTTATCCTCCTCTTTGCAGAGCATATTCTTAAGTTCTAGCTCTTCCAAGATCTCCTTAGCTACTTTAAACTGCTCATCTACATCACTTTCTGAAGCATCGCCCGTTTTCTGGAAGTCACATAAAACCTGCACATCTTCAATTGCAGCCTCGGCCTGATCGTAACCTTGAACCCAACTCTTTAATTCGCGCAATTTTCTCATTTGCACTTCGGCCGCCTTTGCATCGTCCCAAAAATTAGGTGCCTGCGTGCGCAACTCCTCTTCACTTATATCAATTCTTCGCCTATCAATGTCAAAGATACCTCCTCAGAGCCAATAAGCGCTCTGCAAGATCTCTCACTTGCTCTACTGAAACCATAAAATTATCTAATATTTAATTTACGAAGATAAGCTATTTTTTGAAAGTTGAGAGTCAATTTACTTGAATCGATTTGAGAATATGGAACTTAAATAGTAGAGTATTCCGTGAATTTGGTCGTATTTAAGTTGACAATAAACAGTTTATCCTGATTATAAATTATTAGATCCTAAAACTATTCTAGGATAAAAATGACATTTGGGTCTTCCAAGGCATATTAATACATCAACTATATTGAGCCAAGCTATCGTGGAGTGAAATTCTTTTGAAACGAAAGTCTTAGTTGCGAAAAATTTGCAAACAAGTTTTTGTACGTTTACTTGAGACATCTTGTGAACTTAGAATTTTACACCTAAAACAAGACGAACACTATTTATCGACAACTTCATATCCTCTAGATCACGTTCTCCATCTGGACCGATGTAAGTACCATTACACTTGATACTTCCAAATACATACTCAACCCCAACATTAACTACTCGCCAACGAAAAGCAGCGCCCAACGCACTTGACGGGCCAATTCCGCTATAACTCCAATCTTCATAAACCCCTTGTGAATTATTTGTTCCGATTCCCGAGGAAATAATAGTTGGTCTTAAATTGTAATATCCATCAATAGCAATATTACCTTTAAACACAAATGTACCAATTGGTCCAATTCCACATATGGTTGCATCAACGGTAGTTCTTGCACAATGCTCTGGTTGTCCTAAAATGTTATCTTTTGTTCCAGATTTTACCCCCATAGCAAAGTCGAGCCAGTTTACCATTAAGCCAAAACCATATTTCTCTTGAGGATTAAAGTACCAGCGATTACCCAGCTTAATTCCCCAAATGCATTATACTGCATCTCGCTTGGAAAATCACTTGAATTTTCTGCTCCAAAAGAAGTTGAAGGAAAACCAGTAATTAAATTAACACTAAATCCGTTAGTAAGGGTTCTGATCTTTTGAGCTTGAATATCTGACAATGGTATGGTTAAAAGTACCAATGAGATAAGAATTCCAATTTTCCACATCTTAAAGTTTTTAATTTATCACGAATTTATAGAAAGAACAGCATTGTACGTATTAAAAAATATACAATTTAAAAGCGAAAAAAAAGGCATCCCAATTGCTTGAGATGCCTTCTATCTATTAACTATTTTATTACGCTTGAAGCAACAATTCTAAAATTTCGCTTGCCGCTTTAGCAACTGAGGTACCAGGACCAAAGATTGCTACCGCACCTGCATCGTACAGATATTGGTAATCTTGCGCCGGAATTACACCACCACAAATAACCATGATATCTTCGCGACCAAGTTTCTTAAGCTCTTCAATAACTTGTGGTACAAGAGTTTTATGACCCGCTGCCAATGAAGATACACCTAATACATGAACGTCGTTTTCAACAGCTTGTTTGGCTGCTTCAGCAGGCGTTTGGAAAAGTGGACCCATATCAACGTCGAAACCTATATCGGCATAACCGGTTGCTACAACTTTAGCACCGCGGTCGTGACCATCTTGACCCATTTTAGCGATCATGATACGAGGCTGACGTCCCTCTTTCTTAGCAAAATCTTGTGCCAACTTCACTGCTTTAGCAAATTCAGCATCTTTACCAGCTTCTGACATATAAACACCACTAATTGAACGAATTACCGCTTTGTAACGACCTACAATAGTTTCGCAAGCGTAAGAGATTTCGCCTAACGAAGCACGTTTTTGTGCCGCATCAACAGCCAACTCAAGTAAGTTACCTTTACCAGTTTCAACCGCTTTAGTAATAGCAGCTAATGCCGCTTGTACTTCTGCTTCATTACGCTCAGCACGTAACTCTTTCAGACGCTCAATTTGAGACAGACGTACAGCTGTGTTGTCAATCTCCAAGATATCGATTGGATCCTCTTTTTCAAGACGATATTTGTTAGTACCAACAATAGTTTGGTTACCACTATCAATTTTTGCTTGTGTACGTGCAGCAGCCTCTTCGATGCGCATTTTTGGAATACCACTCTCGATAGCTTTAGCCATACCACCCAATGACTCAACCTCTTCGATAAGAGCCCAAGCTTTATCGGCAAGTTCTTTTGTTAAAGCCTCAACGTAGTAAGAGCCAGCCCAAGGGTCAACCGCTTTACAAACTTGAGTTTCGTCT
>JAGPHP010000040.1 GCA_018055415.1 Breznakibacter sp.
TCGAGGGAAATTATGCAACTAAACTAGGCCCAGACTTAAATATATTGGAGTATAGTATTAAGAATGGAACATGTATTTCTACAGATACTATTCGAATTACCAATAGCACCGCCTCAAAAGCGCATGCTGGTAACGACCGTAATATTTGTGTGGATACTGTTGTGCTTTCTGCTAATATACCTCAATATTATACTTCTTATGGATGGGAATTGTTGACTGGCGCTGGCGATATTGCTCCTGCTGACCTTGATAAACCATACGCTGTTGTACGGAATTTGGGAAGCGGACGTAATCGATTCCGTTGGGTTATCAATAACGGAACATGTCAATCAGTTGATGATGTAGAGATTGCAAATAATTTCATTCAAGCCAATGCTGGTTTGAATAATACCATCTGTACCGATACACTTATTCTTGAAGCCAACAACCCTTCTCCTGGTGTTGGTTCTTGGGGAGTTGTTGGTGGTTCAGGCTCCGCTCAGTTTGAAAATGCAGGTGTCCCTAATACGGTGGTTCGAAATCTGGATCAGGGTTCAAACTTAATTACTTGGACCATCTTAAATGTGGGTTGTAAGTCTGTATCTACTATAGATATTGTTAATGACAAACCAACACTTGCTAATGCTGGCGCTAATAAAGCGATTTGCGATAGTTCTATTGCACTTAGTGGTAATACTCCATCTGTGGGATCTGCAACATGGAGCGTGGTTAGCGGAAGTGGAAATTTTGTGAGTCCTGTTTCTCCAACAACTACTGTAAATGGCTTGGCCTTTGGAAAAAACTTATTCCGTTGGTCTATTGTAAATAATGCATGTACCTCTTATGACGATGTGGAGATTGCATACAATACTGTTTATGCTACGGTTGGTGAAAATCAAGTGCTTTGTGGTAATACTACCTCTCTTGAAGCATCAAGTGCTGCACCTGGTTTAGGCACATGGTCTATCGTTGGTGGTACTTCGCAGGCGGCTTTCGCTAATGTGAACGATCCAAATACGACAGTCTCTAATCTAGGTCGTGGAAAAAACATCTTGCGATGGTCTATTACTAATCAAGGATGTACTACCACTGCCGATGTTGAAGTGACTAACGATTTACCGAGTGATGCGTATGCCGGAAACAATCAGGAGATCTGTGTTTACAATACCACACTCGACGCTACAGCGGTTACCATCGGTACGGGTTCTTGGCATGTGTTAACTGGAGCTGGTATTGTTACTGCGCTTAATGAACCTAAGTCGGCTATTACTTCGCTCTCTCAAGGCGATAACGTGTTACAGTGGCGGGTAGTTAATAACTTGTGTACGCTTACCGATGAGGTGCTTATTAAGAATAATATTCCATCTCAACCTTATGCTGGATCTGATTTTGAAAGTTGTAATAATACTATCAATTTGAAAGCGGCTCCTCCTGCCTATGGCGCTGGAACATGGAGTATCGTCTCGGGTGCTGGAAATATCAGATTTATAAATCAACCAGAAACTGAGGTGACCAATTTGAAAGCGGATATTAATGTTTTCAAATGGGAGGTTGTTCGCGGCAATTGTCGTTTGCAAGATTCTATTACGGTAACCAATAATACGCCTACAAAGGCCAACGCTGGTCCAGATATTCATGATTGTAAGGATAATGCCATATTAGATGGTAATATTGCAACTAATGGAACAGGTAATTGGTCTATCGTTACTGGTAGTGCTGTATTTGTTGATCCAACAGATCCGAAGACAAAAGTTACGGGACTTGGTTTTGGCGATAATTCGGTTCAATGGACTATCTCTAAAGGATCTTGTTTTACTTCTGATATCGTTATGGTATTTAATAAAGTGCCTGATCAATCGAAAGCAGGTGTTGATCAAGTTGTTTGCGATAATTATACGACTCTGAATGCGAATGATCCTACAAGTGGAACTGGTACTTGGGTAGTAATGAGTGGATTGGGTGAGTTTGAAGATCGTAACAACTATCAATCGAAGGTTAATAATATCGGCTTTGGAGAGAATGTTTACAAATGGACCATTCAATATGGAAGTTGTAGTACTTTCGACCTAGTGGCTGTTCGCTCAAATAAAGCGTATGCCGATGCGGGTGCTGATGATGTTACTTATACAGGCTCGTACGAATTGGCGGCCAACAAAGAAGATAACACTCCTGGTACTTGGGAAGTTCTTGCTGGTCAAGGTGCGTTTGTGGATGCTAATAACTTCAATACGGTTGTTTCGGGCTTACGTAGTGGTGTGAATACTTTTAGATGGAAGATTATCGTAGATAATTGTGAAGCTTTTGATGATGTGAGTGTCACCTACAAAGTGGTTCCTGATGCCGATTTCATTGCCTCTACAACGGATGGCTGTTCACCATTAACTGTTAAGTTTACCAACTACACAGTTGGCAGAGACTCTACATTCTATTGGGAGTTCGATGATGGAGCGACCTCTTCGTTGAGGCATCCAACGCACACCTTCCAAGATCCTGGTGTTTATACGGTAACGTTAACGGCACAAGGACCTGATGGTATTGATGCTACATCTACTATGGTAATTACGGTTCGTCCTCATCCTGTAGCGGATTTCTCAGCAACACCTGAAGTTGTTTACGTTCCTGGAGATCAGGTGAGATTCTATAACTTCTCTGTTGATGCAGTCGCTTATAAGTGGTATTTTGGTCATGACAACGATATGTCTATTGAACGTAATCCAATTTATGAGTATCCTGAAACTGGTGTTTACTCAGTTGCACTTATGGTCGAAAATATCTATCATTGTACTGATAGTGTTTACAAAGCCGATTTTATAACGGCTAAACAGCAGGGTTTCATTGTTTTCCCAAATGCGTTTACACCAAGAGGTGATTCAAATGTTACTGGAGGTATAAGTTCTACCGATAAAAATGCTATCTTCCGTCCTATATTTAAGTATGTGGATCAATACGAGATCCAGATCTTTAACCAATGGGGGCAAATGGTCTATTCATCTAATAGTATCGATGAGGGCTGGAATGGCGAGTTTAATGGTCAGATTGTTCCACAGGGTGTATATGTGTGGAAGGTAACAGGTAAATTTTTAAGTGGAAAAGGTTTTAGTGACGTTGGTAACGTTATGGTAGTAAGGTAAATTACTTTTATGACTCGTATTTTTAGTATATCTCTTATCATTGCATTTCTGCTCTGTTTATCTCACAAGATGAAGGGACAGGATGCAATGTATTCTCAGGCTTATGCTGCTCCCATGTTGATAAGTCCCTCTTTTGCGGGATTAACGTATGGGAGTAGGGTAAGTATGAATTATCGAAATCAATGGCCTGGTGCCTCAGGTGCGTATGTGAATTATGCACTCTCTTGGGACGGTTTTTTTGAAAAGTATAATTCAGGCGTTGGTATTATGTTTAATCGTAACGATCAAGGCGAAGGGATGTATGTGGTTCAAAATTTATCTTTACTCTATTCTTACGATCTCGAGGTTGTGAGAGGCTACTATATAAGACCTGGTATTCAGTTTCAGCTTATTGATCGTTCTTTGAATTACGATAAACTCTATTTTGGAGATCAAATAAATCCTGATAATGGCGCTGTAGTAATTGGTGCTAATGATGTAACTGGAACTTTGAATAATTATAAATTCGATGCGGCTACCTCCGTGATGGGCTATAATAAGTTTGCCTGGATTGGGCTTTCGGCCGATCATTTGGTTAAGAGCGAGATTGGTTACACCGACATGGGAAACTATAACAATATTAAACTCACTGCTTTTGGGGGTACAAAGTTTGATCTTCGAAAGGTATTATCTGGACAGACACAACAAACACTTTCTTTTGCATTCAATTATCGTACTCAAGGTGGGTTCAACCAGTTAGAGATTGGTAGTTATTGGTTCTTAAATCCTCTCGAGTTGGGTTTGTGGTATCGTGCTTACAGTCAAGATGCAGTAATTTTTATTGCGGGTATATCTTTGGGCTCTTTTAAAATGGCTTATAGTTATGATATGACCCTGTCAAATCTCTCGGGTTATAGTGGTGGTTCACACGAAATATCATTAATTGTCCAGTTAAATGATAGATTTACCTCCAAAAGTCGTTATGGTGCAATCCCATGCCCAGGTGTTAATCACTCATTCTCCGGAGCTAATAAATACACAAATACTCGTCGTCGATCAGGTGTATTCTAGTATTTCAAATAACTCACATTTTGCAATTTAACTTACTTTAACATTCGCTTCGATTTATCCTGAACGGAGACTGCTATATTTGTATGATTTTTACCCTACTGGTAAATGTTGGGTATAACTATTACTTCTAATTAATCTCCAATGAATAAAACGAACATCATTACAACATCCATTTTGTCTGTTGCTATTGCAGCACTCTTTGTGTTGCATTTTACTAGCTCTAGTTGTAATTCTAAGGCTACACCTCAATCAGGTAGTGATTCTAACAATCTTTTTCCAATTGCTTATGTAGATACAGATTCACTTTTATTGCAATATAATTATGCAAAAAAGATTAATGAGGATTTATTAGCTCAGGAGGAGAAATCAAGAACAAGTTTTAACGAGAAGGCCAAATCGCTTCAAAATGATGTTGCGGAGTTTCAACGTAAAGTTCAAAATAACGGTTTTCTCTCTTTAGAGAGAGCACAACAAGCTCAAGAGGAGTTACGTGCACGCGAGGCTCAATTACAAGAGCTTAACCAAAAACTTAGCAGACAGCTTATGGAAGAGCAAGAGCGTGTTACAAAACAGTTAAGAGATGATATTTCTAGCTTTTTAAAAGAGTATAACAAAAATAAGGGTTATAAAATTATTTTAAGTAATGCAATGGGCGCAAGTGTTTTATATAGCGAGAAGAGCGTTAATATTACAAAAGATGTTGTTGCGGCATTGAATGCTAATTACGAGAAAAACAAAAAATAGTCTTTCTATTCTAATATTTAATGCGGTTAGGTTCTCCTAATCGCATTTTTTTTACCCATTAATTATGCTCTTACCTAAATATTTTTCTAGGAATGCGGTTTTGCCTTATCCGAATCTTCTGTTAGATGATCGGATAGGGATTGTTGTTGTTATTCCGGCATTTAAAGAGGATAATCTTTTGGCAACAATTAACTCTTTAGATTCTTGCGAGGATCCTGGTTGCAAGGTGGTTGTTGTGGTGGTTAATAATCTTTCAGAGAATGCATCTGAGAGCGATAAGCGTGTTCAGTTAGAATTGAATGAAAGAATACGTCAATTACAATTAAGATCTCCCTATCTCACTGTTTTACCCATTGAGGCTTTTGATTTGCCTTCAAACAATTTTGGTGCTGGATTAGCTCGTAAAATTGGAATGGACTTGTCTGCTCTTCATCTCTACTCTATGCAAAAGGAGAGTGCTGTGATCTTATCTTTAGATGCTGATTGCTTAGTAGCGAAATCCTATTTTGTAGAGATTTTTAATGCTTTTAAGGATAAGCGATTAGTTGGCGCATCTATTTATTTTGAGCACCCTTTGAGAGGAGATCTTCCGCCTATTAATTATGTTGCCATTTCACAGTATGAACTTCATTTAAGGTATTATAACTTAATGCTTAAGAGTATTGGATTTCCCAATGCTTTCCATACTGTTGGGAGTAGTTTTGCTGTAAGGGCATCGTCATATGTCTTGGCTGGTGGAATGACAAAAAAAATTGCAGGTGAGGATTTTTACTTTATTCAGAAACTCCTCTCCATGGGCAATTATTGCGAAATTAATACCACAACGGTATATCCGTCTGCTCGTCTCTCATCGCGTGTGTTATTTGGAACTGGTGCCGCGGTTACAAAGTTTGTTAATAGTAATGATCAACATTATTTTACATTCCATCCCGATGCTTTTATTCCTCTAAAAGAGCTCTTTTCTTATTCTCAACTTTTTTTTCTTTATGATAGTTCAACTTGGGAAGATTTGATATTTTCAAAATTAACTCCTGTTCTAAACTCTTTTTTTCTCGAAGCAAATGTTATCTCTTTAATCATTAAGCTTAAAGCAAATTGTTCGTCGCTAAAGGTGTTCCAAAGTCGGTTTTACTCTTTGTTTGATGGTTTGTTAATCGTGAGATTTCTTAATTATGCCCATGAATCTTGTTTTGCTAAACTGCCTGTTAGAGAGGCAGCCTTAAAGTATCTTCAATCTCAGAATATTCCTTTCTGCGCAGATGCATGTGTTGATTTGTTACAATTATTTAGAGAGATTGAAAGGGGGTAAATTAAAAAACGCCACATCTCTGTGGCGTCTTCTAAAAAAATCAGTTTTACTCTTTGTCGTTGTTTTTGCTATATAATCTTTACAGAATTATCTTTTAAAAAATTGGCCGTCCTTTATATACGGTCGATTCATTGAGAGGGACGATCTTTCCGCTATATTTGAGCTCGCCTCCCGTTGTTGCGCCCTGTACTGTTGCTGTTGCCATCTCTCCACTTGAGTTTACATTAATTCGAATATCAAATGTTCCGTTAGGCGAATTGACTACAATCGAAATAAATCTCGAACCATATTTATTTGTTACCTTATCGGTATATTTTGAAACGCGACCCTTAACCGTTATCCCACCTACGCCATTATAACCATAAGCACTCATGCTCCCAATTTGTATAAAAGCCTCTTCACCCTCAATGGCTATAAAATTTAAAGTAGGCGTTACATTAAAACTTCTCCCATTATTAAACGAGACTTGATACGCCTCTAGAACCCATTGTTTTGATTCTAGTGTGGCTTTAAAAGCAATGGCATTCAAGCTATCTTGCTTTGCTTGTTCGGCTTTCTTTAAAGCTTTTTTCTCCTTTTTTGTAAGTTCGACACCAGATGATGTCTGACTAAAACTATTAATCGAGATAAGAGACAAAAGAAGAAGGATAACTATTTTTCTCATATTTTCAATTATTCAATGATCGAAAATATGCAATAATTATGCCATATATTTAATTTTTGATGTGTTTTTTAATTTATTTAAAAGAGGCAAAATTCGATATTCAATAGTTAAAATTGTTAAATTTATGTTAATTTACTTGAGCGCATTCGTTTGCAATTTTTGGATGCGTTAAAAAGTAACTTTTGGCTTAATACTTATGATAACTTTGTATCTATTCTAATAGCATGTTTCATATTTATATATTTACTCTATGATTTCTCAATACAGAATTCGATTACACTATTTAGCGCTCTCATTATCTCTCATTTTTTCTCTGCTCTCAGGTTCAATATATGCCAGAACCTTTGTGAGTGCCAGTAAAGTTGGGGCAAGTATGATTGTTAAAACTTCCGATGGAGAGATGATTTTCTCATCATACACCATGGGATCTATTCAAGTGGAGTTTGTGAGGAGTGGTGTTGTTAATCCGCCATCCTATTCACTGGCGCCTGATTTAAAGAAGTTGGATGGTGTGGTTATGGAGAATTCCGATAATATTCAATTTACCACAGGGGGAGTAACCGCATCTATTCAGAAAGAACCATTTAGAGTCTCTTATAAGTTGAAGGAGCAATTGTTATTTTCAGAAGAGGTTGGTTTTTTTAGTGATTCGGCAAAAATTGGGTTCCGTTTTAACCTTGCTGATGGTGAAAAATTGATGGGTGCTGGTGAGCGTGTTTTAGGAATGGATAGACGTGGTAAACGATTAAAGCTCTATAATAATGCGAGTTATGGTTATGAAACCTATTCAGATCAGATGTATTACTCGTTACCTGTTGTGATATCATCAAATAAATATATGGTTGTTTTTGACAATGGTGCTTCGGGGTTCGTTGATCTAGGATCTACCGAGAAGAGTATTTTGCAGTTTGAAGCGGTTGGCGGTAGAACCTCCTATATTGTTGTGGCTGCAAGTGAGTGGAGCGAACTTACCACAAATTATACGCAATTGACTGGAAAACAGCCAATGCCTCCTCGTTGGGCGCTTGGTAACATTAGTTCTCGAATGGGTTATCATTCGCAAAAAGAGGTTGAGAATTTGATCGACATCTATCGTCAAAAGGAGATTCCGTTAGATGGTGTTGTGCTAGATTTATACTGGTTTGGCAAGGACTTGAAAGGTACTTTGGGCAATTTAGAGTGGTTTACCGACTCTTTTCCTGATCCTAAAGCAATGTTGGATAATAATTTGTCAAAGGGTGTTAATACCATTTTAATTACCGAACCTTTCATCATCAGAGATACTAAGAAGTTTGCTGAAGTAATAGATCAAAAACTTGTTTGTACAAATGATAAAGGCGAGCCGTACTTCTACGATTTCTATTTTGGAAACACAACGCTTCTGGATATTTTTAAACCTCAAACAAAAGAGTGGTTTTGGAATATTTATAAGAAAAATAGTCAACTTGGTGTGGCTGGTTGGTGGGGCGACTTGGGCGAACCTGAGGTACATCCGTTAGATATTAATCACGTCAATGGAAAGGGAGCATTGCTCCATAATCAATATGGACATGAGTGGGCAAAAACTCTTTATGAGGGTTATGCTGTCGATTTCCCTAACCAACGCCCAGTTATTTTAATGCGATCGGGTTTTGTTGGCTCTCAACGTTATGGTATGTTGCCTTGGAGTGGAGATGTTAGTCGTTCTTGGGGTGGGTTAACTTCTCAGGTGGAGATTACTCTTCAAATGGGATTACAAGGTTTAGGTTATATGAGCTCTGATTTAGGCGGATTTGCTGGTACATACAAAGATGCAGAACTCTATACCAGATGGTTGCAATATGGAGTTTTTCAACCCGTATTCCGCACTCATGGTCAAGAGGAGGTGCCTGCTGAACCTGTTTTTTGGGATGATAACACTATTCAACTTGCCAAACAGGCCATTAACTTAAGATATTCGCTTACTCCGTATTTATATACTCTAGCTTACGAGAATAGCATACTCGGTTTGCCGTTGATGCGTCCCATCTTCTTTTATGATAAAGAGGCTTCAATCGATATTAAAGATCAATATTATTGGGGATCTTCATTAATTGTTGCTCCAATTGTTGAAAAAGGACAACTCTCAAAAAGTGTCTATTTACCTAAAGGACGATGGTACGATTTTGTTACGAAAACACGATATGAGGGTGGGGGCATTGTTAATGTCTCTGTTGCTAAAGATCATATCCCTGTATTTGTTAAAGCGGGTTCATTTATCCCAATGGTTCCAGTGGTTCAGACCATGCAAAAATACTCAACCGAAAAATTGTTTGTGAATTATTATCACGATGAAACAGTAACGGCTGGTAGTGGCTACATCTTTGAAGATGATGGAGCATCCAAAAATTCGATCAAAGAGAAAGCATTTGAAACGATTTCATTTGCGTCTCACAACAATGAAGATGAGTTGGCAATCACTATCACTCCTTCGGGAGGTGTGTATGTTGGTAAACCTGAGGTTAGAACGATTGAACTTTATATTCATAAACTGGGATTACAGCCATCAAAACTTGTGTTAAGCGGTGAAAAGGTGAAGATACAAGCTATGAATGGCTCTTTCGATAATACGACACATGGTGCATTTTGGAATTCCGAAACAAATACGCTCTGTGTGAAATTTCAGCTTAGAAACGCTCCATTATCTATAAGCGTTATAAAATCAGAATAGCTCAATTATATCATTATATATTTAATCTTATGCAGAAAATTACAAATGGATTACTAGCAGCACTCTTTATTTCGCTGTTATCATCTTGTGCCTCTAAAGAGGTTAAAAAGGATGAATCCCCTAAAGATGGTAAGGTGGTTGTTTATCAAGTTTTTACTCGTCTTTTTGGAAACACAAATAGTACTAATAAGCCTTGGGGAACTAGCGCAGAGAATGGGGTAGGGAAGTTTAATGATTTTAACGACACGGCTCTTTCTGAGATCAAGAAGTTGGGTGTGTCTCACATTTGGTACACTGGTGTTCCGCATCATGCATTAATAGCCGATTACTCTTCAATTGGTCTGAAATCTGATGATCCCGATGTAGTAAAAGGGCGCGCAGGCTCTCCATATGCGGTTAAGGATTATTATAACGTAAATCCTGATCTAGCTGTTGATCCCTCAAAACGTTTAGAGGAGTTTGAAGCGCTCATTCAAAGAACTCACAATCATGGAATGAAGGTTATAATCGATATTGTACCTAATCATGTAGCTCGTAAATATGAAGGAAAGTCTAATCCTGCCGGGGTTAGTGATTTTGGGGCAAATGATGATGTTACTGTGGAGTATGCTCGCGACAATAATTTCTGTTATATTCCAAACCAGAAGTTTTTGGTTCCAGTATCCCAAAACGGTTATAAACCTCTTGGAGGCGAAGTTAATAGTTTGTCTGATGGCAATTTTGATGAGAATCCTGCAAAATGGACTGGCAATGGTTCGCGAAAGGCACAACCTGATTTCTACGATTGGTATGAAACTGTAAAAGTTAATTATGGAATTAAGCCCGATGGTTCTAAAGACTTTGACACAATTCCCAAAGCCTATGCAACTAAGTCTTATGTCGACCATTACGCCTTTTGGCAAGGTAAGAGTGTTCCAAATTCATGGATTAAGTTTCGCGATATAGCGCTCTATTGGCTCGACAAGGGTGTTGACGGATTTCGTTTTGATATGGCAGAGATGGTTCCTGTTGAGTTTTGGAGTTATATGAATTCATCTATAAAAACAAAAAATCCGAATGCCTTTTTGCTTGCCGAAGTTTATAACCCCGCTCAATTTCGTGATTATATTCACATTGGAAAAATGGACTACTTATATGATAAAGTTGATCTTTACGATACATTGAAACATGTCATGCAAGGGTATGGTTCAACTGATAATATCACTCCAATACAGTCTCGATTGGCAGATATTGAACACCACATGCTACATTTTTTGGAAAATCATGATGAACAGCGTTTGGCGAGTCCAGAGTTCGCTGGCGATGCTCAAATGGGAAAACCTGCCATGGTTGTCTCTGCAACTATCAGTAGCTCGCCAACCATGATTTACTTTGGTCAAGAGGTGGGTGAAGCTGGCACTTTAAACTCAGGTTTTGGATCGCATAGTAGAACTACAATTTTTGATTACGCTGGTGTTCCAAACCATCAAAGATGGATGAATGGTGGCAAGTTTGATGGAGGTCAATTAACAGAAGAGGAGAAGGGTTTAAGAGACTTTTATTCACGACTGTTGAATTTTACATTGAATAGCTCTGCATTAATGGGGCAGTATGCATCTATTCAGGAGGTTAACCGTGAAACTGTATCAGCTTATGGTAAACGCCTTTACTCTTTTGCGAGATGGTCGGCAGATCAAAAGCTCATTGTCGTTGCAAATTTTGATCGAGAAGAGACACACGCTTGCGAGATGATTATACCTTCTAATCTAATAACAAATTGGAATTTGAAGGATGGAATATATACAATAAAAGATCAGTTGTATGGCACTTCTGCAAAGTTAGAAGTTGCGCAAGGTGTTGGAAAGTTTGCGATAGCGATTAAGCCGCTTGAGTCGTTTATCTATAGTGTAGAGTAATTTTAACCCTATTCATAATTAAGGGATTAGATCGTAAAGCGATTTAATCCCTTTTCCTTTTGTTGGATTTTTATTTAGATTTACTCTAAACAATTACTTATTTAATTTTGCCATCTCTACATAACAATCACAAATACAATTAATTAAAGAGTTGAATTTGTTAAAATATGTTCAAGCTCATTAAATAAGGAAAAAAATCTCTATTAATTAAGGAATAAAACTGATACATTTGGCGAAATAATTACAAAATTTAGTTTTCAAGATATGGCAAACGAACCATTACTGCTGTTTTTTATCATTGGCGTGATACTGGTAGGAGGTGCAATTATTTTCTCCCATTACTTTGCTCCAAATTCAACCAACGAGGCTAAATCCGAAGCCTATGAGTGTGGTATTCCAGCAAAAAACAAGGCTTGGATACAGTTTAATGTTGGTTATTATCTTTTTGCAATTATCTATCTGGTTTTTGATGTTGAAATCGCTTTTATTATTCCATGGGCTGTGGTAATGAAAGAACTTGGTATGGTTGCATTCGTTGAGATTATTATATTCTTTTCAGTGTTAGGTCTTGGTTTGTTATATGCGTTGAAGAAAGGAGCTTTAAAATGGCAATAAAGATTAAATCAATGGCGTATGAAGATTTTAAGGATAACGAAACCCTTGAACTCTTCAAAAAAACGGGTGGTAATGTAATGCTTACTACCATTGATGATATTATTAATTGGGGACGTTCCAATTCAATATGGCCTCTAACTTTTGCCACAAGCTGTTGTGGTATTGAGATGATGGCTGCAGGAGCTTCTCGTCATGATTTTTCTCGATTTGGAATAGAGGTGTATCGCGCCTCCCCTCGTCAGGCCGACGTGATTGTGGTTGCTGGAACAATTGTTCATAAAATGGCTCCAATATTAAAACGTTTGTATGATCAGATGTCTGATCCTAAATATGTTATAGCAATGGGTGCCTGTTCAATTTCTGGCGGTCCTTTCTATTATAACTCATATTCTGTTGTTCGTGGCGTTGATCACGTTATCCCAGTTGATGTATATATTCCTGGTTGTCCTCCTCGCCCTGAGGCGCTATTATATGGCGTAATGCAGTTACAGCGTAAGATTAAGGCCGAATCAGCAGAAAATAGATTACAAACTCGCAACGAATTCATTTAATTGAATATGGATCAGGAAGCAGTAAAAAAATCAATCGAGGCGTTATTACCTCAAGCCTCATTTAACGAAAATAAGCAGTTTGTTGAGGTTGTAATTTCAAAAGAGAGTTGGCTTACCTCTGCTCAGCTTTTGAAAGCTAAACTTGGCTTCGACTTTTTAGTATCTCTTTCGGGAGTTGACTATGCAGGATCAATGGCTGTAGTATGTCATTTAAGATCAACATCTAACAATTCTCAAATTGTTGTTAAAATACACGATTCGAATAAAGATAATCCATCCTTAGATTCAGTTGCAACTGTTTGGGCTGCGGCAGAATTCTTTGAGCGCGAGGTTTACGATTTGCTAGGTATTCAATTCCCAAATCATCCCGATTTACGCAGATTATTCTTAGAAGATGATTTTGTTGGTCATCCGTTACGCAAAGATTATAAGGACGAAATTAACATCATTGAACGATAGTCAATTATGTCAGAAACTAGAGAAACAGTTATTTTAAAGGAGCACGAGGACTACATCATTAACATGGGGCCTCAACACCCTTCAACGCATGGGGTGCTTCGTTTTGAGCTTAACTTAAAGGGTGAAACGGTTGTTGAAACAACGCCTCATTGTGGTTATATTCATCGTGGTATCGAAAAGATGTCGGAGAAGATGACCTACCCTCAAATTATTCATCTTACTGATCGAATGGATTATCTTTCGGCTCACATGAACAACGAAGCGGTTAGCTTGCTTGTTGAGGGAGCTCTTGAAGTTCAGGTTTCAGATCGTGTTAAAGTGATTAGAACCATCTTATCCGAATTATCTCGCTTAGCATCGCACCAACTTTGGTGGTCTGCTTTCGGAATGGATATGGGGGCTTTAACCACCTTCTTCTACGGTTTGCGTGATCGTGAGAAGATTTTGGACATTTTTGAAGAGTCTTTTGGCTCACGTCTGCTACACTCTTATATTATTCCTGGTGGTTTGATGAATGATATTCATCCAAATTTCCAATCTAGAATTAAAGAGTTTATCACCTATTTTAAAAAGAAATTACCTGAGTACGATCAACTACTAACAGGTAACGTTATATTCCAGGGTCGTTCGGTAGGATTGGGTGTATTAACTAAGGAAGACGCTATATCTTATGGTATCACTGGCCCATCTGGTAGAGCTTCTGGTTTTGCTTGCGATGTGCGTAAGTTATCTCCTTATAGTGCTTATGATAGAGTAGAGTTTAAAGAAATTTTATACACAGAGGGGGACACTTTCCATCGTTATAAAGCACGCATAGAGGAGATGTATCAATCACTTTACATCCTTGAGCAGTTGGTTGATAATATTCCTGCTGGTAATTTTGCCGAAAAGATGAAGCCAATTCTTAAATTACCAGAAGGCGAGTTTTTTCAAAGTGTTGAAACAGCGCGTGGCGAGCTAGGCGTTTACGTGGTAAGTGATGGAAATAAAAACCCTTATCGTATTAAATTCCGTACGCCAAACTTCTCTAATTTATTTATTATTAACAAGTTGGCTGCAGGAAATAAAATTGCAGATTTAGTTGCAATAAGTGGCTCTCTTGATTTAGTTATACCTGATATTGACAGATAATCTTCTACAAATATGGGAATGAATATTTATGATTTTTCTACAGTAACATCGGCTATACATGATGGCTTGAGTTCTGTGATGAATCCATTTTGGACTACTGCAACAGAGTTTGTTCTTGTTGGAGTTGCGTTCTTATTGGTTTATGCGGTAGTCGGTCTGCTGTTGGTATATGCTGAGCGCCGAGTGTGCGCATTTATGCAAAACCGACTTGGTCCAAATCGTGTGGGTCCACAAGGTATTTTTCAAACAATTGCGGATTTTATAAAGCTACTCTTTAAAGAGATTATTCACATTAAGAATGCTGATAATCTACTTTTTAATGTGGCACCATTTATTGTGATAATCGCCTCTTTTATGGTTTTTGGTGCAATACCATTTGCTAAGGGTTTACAGGCGTTTGATTTCAATATCGGACTGTTTTATGTTATGGCTGTCTCCTCATTAGGGGTACTTGGTATATTGTTAGCTGGTTGGTCTTCAAATAGTAAATACTCGCTGATTGGTGCGATGCGTTCGGGTGCTCAAATTATTAGTTACGAGTTATCTGTTGGCCTTTCATTAATGAGTGTAGTTATCTTAACCGGATCACTTCAGTTTTCTGAGATTATCAATAGCCAAGCTGATGGTTGGTGGATATTTAAAGGTCATCTACCAGTATTGATTTCGTTTGTTATTTTCCTCATTGCAGCAACTGCCGAAACCAATAGAGGTCCCTTTGACTTAGCCGAGGCAGAGTCTGAGCTTACTGCAGGTTTCCATACCGAATATTCGGGTATTAAGTTCGCATTTTTCTTCTTGGCCGAGTATATGAATATGTTTGTTGTTGCGGCAATTGCAGCAACGGTATTCTTGGGTGGTTGGATGCCTTTACATATTGGCCATTGGGAGGGGTTTAATCATGTAATGGATTTTATACCACCTGTTTTCTGGTTCTTTGGAAAGACATTCTTTGTAATATATATCATAATGTGGTTTAAATGGACGTTCCCACGTTTAAGAATCGATCAGTTGTTAACTCTCGAGTGGAGATATCTATTGCCTATAAACC